>JAKISF010000005.1 GCA_021648725.1 Bacteroidales bacterium
CGCATATACAAAGGAAAGGCTGAAATTGTCAGCCTTTCCCGACATGCGAATAAAGCATCGTCTGATGTGTAATAAGTTGCCCTCCGGCAGAGCTTATTCAATACTGACAAAAGTGGAAATAAATTTTCAGGAAAATTATTTTTAAAGATGAAATTTTCAACTAATTTTGTTGTGAAAATCTTTTCAAAAAGTTAAATTATTTCCACCTTAACTTTGCCCTTTTTTAGTCCAATGAATGGGGAGTATCTTAGAATGATGTTATTTTGCAACTCTTTCAAGCCATTTAAGCATAAATATCATTGTAAACATTGAAACCATCGTAGCAACAACAAAAACTGACCAAGTCATCCAAATCGGAATACTTTCGTATAAGATTGCTCCGATAAATAATAATTGATTTCCGATTGCAGTTGCACCTAACCAACCACCTTGCATAATGCCTTGATATTGAGGGGGAGCAACTTTGGAAACAAATGATATTCCGAGTGGGCTGATAAATAATTAGGCAACAGTTAATATAGAGTATGTTCCGATTAACAAAAATGGTGTTACACGTTGGGCATTCGGCAGCGGAATTCCTCCACTTTCAGTATTTATTGATGAAAATAATGGTAAATCTAAAGAACCGATAACCATAATCATATATGCCAAAGCAGCAATAAACATGCCTATTATAATCTTTTTAGGTGTTGACGGTTCAATTCCTTTGCTGCGTAGTCTGCAATAATTATTGGAGTTAACAGTACAACAAATATCGGATTAATTGATTGGAATATTTCTTCCCCTACAATACTAATTCTGAAAACAGTAAAATTGATTGAAGTTAAATATGTAAAGTTTTTATCAAAATAGGTTAAAGTTAATCCATTTTGATAAAAAGAAAACCAAAAGGAAATAACAACAGTAAACAATGCATACACTCTTTGCTTAATCTCTTTAGTACTACACTTTTGGCGATTTCAAAACAAAAATCCTGATTTTACCGGGATACAGAGGGGCAAATTGCTGTTTGCTGTCAAGGTCGGGAGATAATAAGAAACCCAACAATTTTTATAATTGTTGGGTTTCTTATTATCCGGTAAAACTATTTTAAAGTTTTAAGTAATTATTCCCCTGTGTGTTCTTTTACAACTCTTCTCAGCCAAGGCAATAAAATAAATATACCAACAGCAGCAATCATTGTTAATCCAACATTTGTAAGGAAGAAGTATTCTTTTTTCTCAAATAAATCCCAGAAACCGGATAATACACCGGATAATTTATTTCCGAGTGCTGTTGATAAGAACCAACCTCCCATCATAACAGCAGCAATTGGTTTAGGACTTAGTTTTGAAACTAATGATAATCCCATAGGGCTTAAGAACAATTCTCCGATGGTTATAATTCCGTAAACTCCGAATAACCAACCAACAGTAGTTTTAATATCTCCACTATCAGAAACCAGTGCAGCTCCAACCATTACAAGCATCGAAAGAGAAGTTATTACCAAACCATATCCAATTTTTGCAGGAGTTGATGGTTCTTTCCCCCTTCTTCTTAGGAACGTAAACAGGCCTACAATAAGAGGTGTTAAAATGATAATAAAGAATGGGTTAATTGAAGCTTGAAGTTCAGTTGGCCAAATTTTCATTATACCCATTTGTTGTTTTTTCTCTTTAGGGATTTCTTTCCAAGCTAATTTGCTTTCATCAGTAATACCAATTTCTCTTAACAACTGACTTAAGTTAGTTTCCCATAATTTTTGTTTATCAATAATAACTTTTTTAGCAGCATCATCTTTTGTTCTGTCAATAAGTTTTTTAAATTTATTTCTGTTAGCAACAATATATTTTTCATAAGAATATGTTTGAGCAATATCCCCCGGTATAGCAATATCTCCTTTATCATCAGTTCCTAAATTACCTTTTGGAAGTTCTCCTGTATAGTTATTACTAAAATAATAACTGTTTCCCATTTCATAACCTTCAAACTCTCCGTGCATTCCGCTTTTTTCAATAAGACGCGGAGCAACTGACACTGTTTCAGTTAATTCCAAAGCATTGAAAATCTTTTCAGTAGTTTGGCTCATTTCACGATTTGTGTTATTTTTTGCCCAGAACGTAAGTGCTGATCCGTTTTGGTGAAATACTGCCCAAAATACAACTACAACACCCATAACAGCAAGTAGTGCTTTAATAGGTTCTTTATCTTCTTTTTTTGCTCTTTTTACTAAATTAATATAGAAAAGTACAATTGGAATACTAAAAAATAAGAAAGCATCCGTTGAATCTGCTCCAAGAATATTTCCGGGAATAAACCATCCTAATGCACCGGCAATTAATGCAGGAACAAACATTTTAATAATAATACTTTTAATTGATTGTTGTCCTTTTGTTTCTTCTTTAGTTGCAATTGTATCAGCTGCTGCAATTAAAGGTGCAGTTTTTGAACCAAGGAATAACCATAAAACCCCAATTAACATACCTATCCCGGCAGCTGCAAAAGCAAATCCCCATCCGTATTTAATACGTAAATATGCTGCAACAAAGTTACAAACAAATGCACCAATATTAATTCCCAAATAAAAGATGTTAAAACCGGCATCTTTTAAATGTCTATATTCATCATTCTCATATAATCGTCCCACAAGAACTGAAATGTTTGGTTTAAACATTCCGTTACCCAGTATAATTAATAGTAATCCACCAAAGAAACCATACAGGTTAGGTACTGCAAGACTCATATAACCGGCTGCCATTAAAATACCGCCGATAAAGATAGATTTTCTGTAACCTAATAAACGGTCAGCTATTAAGCCCCCAAAGAAAGGAGTAAGATAAACTAATGCTAAATAAGTTCCGTAAATATCTGCTGATTCTGCAGGACTCATCCCTAATCCCGGAAATGCACTGTCGTCTCCGGCTAGCATGTATAATGTAAAAATCCCCAGCATTAAATAGAAACCGAAGCGTTCCCACATCTCTGTAAAGAACAGAATCATTAACCCCTTAGGGTGTTTTTTTGATTGTGTAACCATAATGTTATATTTTAATTTAAATCTATTTTTTTTTATGAGATGCAAATATAAAAATGTTTTTAAATATCATTGCTTAGGTGTAATTATATTAGTTGAATAAATATTTTTGATTTAGGTCTTTAAGCTCGGACTACATAATTTCAAACTCTGACACATTTTTGGTTTTCTATTAACATTTTCTGAATTAGCTTGTCAAAAGCAGTTTCCTTAAATGGCAGAATTCAAGCCACTAATGCAACTTTTTCTTTTGTTAATACTTCACTACTTGCATTTTCAATTTTAAGTGCATAAGCTCTTTTAATACCGGAATCATTTTTCCGTATTTCTCAGGGTCATACATTTGACCTACTAAAGCTTGAAGGTTTCCTTTAAATAAACCATTGCCGAAAGCAATAACAAATAAGCCCAAAATTGCGATAATCAAAAATAGAGTTCTGTTTGGAGAAGGTGTTTGGGACGGGACTGCCAAAATCACATAACCAATTGTCATTACAATCAGACCTATTAAAACTGTGCCTTTATAGTTACGAGTTCTGTCGGCAATAATTCCTCCTACAAAAGCTAAAATGTATATAGAAAAATAAAATGTGGAGTAAATATAACCGGCATTTGTACCGCTTAGTCCAAATTTAGCTTGTAAAAACAATACTAAAATTGCCATCATGGTAAAAACATTCGCCCATATTGGCCAAGGCTGATGCAATTAATCCTTTTGGATGTCCTTTAAACATGATTATTTTTTAAATGATTAATACTAATTTTTAAATTCAGACAAAAATAAAAAAATATATTAATTAATAAACTGATTGGTATATTATTAATGAAGAAAAAAAGCCTTCCGGACAGGAAGGCTCATATTTAACTTTACTGATTCTAATTATGTAAAAATAATTTGAGTTTGTAAGCCGTCAGCCATTTCGTAGAATTCTCCGATTGTGATAATGTCTTTTACTTCATCAGCCAAATCTTCTTTCTTTAATTTAAACATATCAACTGCAAGTTTACAAGCAAATATTTCTCCTCCGCCTGCTTCAATCATTTCTAAAAATTCACCTGTTCCGGGAATATCAAGTTCATCAATTTGTTTTTTCATCATTGCCGACACACCTGCTTCAACTCCCGGTATGCTGCCTAACCAAGTAGGGAAGGGTAAACCGCCGGGCATTCTCATTGCCGGATTACCTACGGTTGGCGTATGCAATTTATTCATTCTTTTTTTAGTAATTCCGTCTAATCCGAAGAAAGTAAAGAAAACTTTTGTTTCAATGCCTTCCATTACTGCTCCGTTTGCCATAACGAGTGTTGCAAGAACATCTTCCAATGAACCTTTTGCACATATCATTAAAACTTTTTTTAATGGATGTTTAACTTCTTCTGCCATAATTTTAGTTTTTGATTTAAATTAATAATAATTAATACTAAACACAACTTGAAGGTTTTGAAACACCTGCATATTTTGTTGCTTTCTTTAAAGGAGCACCCGGAAACAGCTTGTAAAAACTTTTAATGTCTGTTATTCCTGATTTTCCAATTGAACGTATTGTAAGGCTTTCACCTTTAGTTACTTTATCTCTGATGAATTCTAATACTTCAAAATGTTTGTCTGTTAATTCATCTCCGTCTTCTGCTGCAATTGCTGTTGCAACTTCTCTTGACCATTGGTCGGAGTTTACAAAATATCCGTTATCATCAAGGTCAATCATTTTTCCTGCATATTCTTTTTGTGCCATTTTATTTGTTTTTAGTTGTTAATAGTTGTAACTGTTTAATTAATCATTTTTATTTACTGATGCCGAAAGGTTTCTCATAAAAGTTATCATAAAACCTATGCTTCGTTTCATTTCAGGTGTTTTCATAGCTCGCATTGCTTTCCACATTGAGTACTCCTGAATGTCTTCTGTATCCATGCTTTTGAAAACAGTTAGTGCATTATTAATTGCACCTAACATATCCGGTTGTGTCATGTTCTTAACCATTTCAAGAATTGAAACAACATTTTCGGCTAAACCTCTTACATCTTCTACCGTAAAATGAGATACAATATTATCACTGATTTTCATTAATTCTTTTATAAAATCTAAATAGCCTTTTTGTTCAAATTCGGCAAATTTAGCAATAGCGTCTAAGCCCATTTGGTTAACAATAGGTGCTGCGTCTTTAACCAGGTCGTTCATGCTTTCTAAAGTATCCATCATCTTGTTGAATGTCCCGATATTTCTTACAACTTTTATTAGTAATGCTGTAAGTGCCTCACCATCAAGCTCTATTCCTGCTTTGTCTAATGATGTTACAGCATGTGAGAACATATCTTTACCGACAATTGTCAGGTCTTCAACTAAGTCTTCTTTTTCGATTCTTGCACCTCTTTGGGCAATTACTTCTTCAAGTATTAAATCGACCTTTGCATTTAGTTCATTAATTTGATATTGTATGTTTTTGTCTGACATAATGTTTCTGTTTAAGTGGTTATGCTTTTTTCCCTGCCATGTACATTTCCGAAGGAATAGGCATATCTTTTCCTTTTAACAGAATATGCCAATACATCCATCTGAACATTAGTTTTCCGTAATGGTTCATTCTGGTTTCTTTTAAAAGCCCGAAAGGTCCGATACCCGGAAAAGGGAAATAACCCGGAAGCGGTTCTGTGTCGTAATTAAAATCAATTAATGCTCCTTTACCGTGTCCTGTTTCAATATAGCAATTTGAATGTCCGTCAAAATTTGCGGAGAACGGTCTTCCTTCAATTGCACACATAAGGTTTTCAGAAACGACCTCTGCTGCAAAGTGAACAACAGACCCTGCTTTTGAAGTAGGTATGTTTGCCGAGTCGCCGAGAACAAAGATATTGTCAAATTTAGTTGAGTTTAATTTGAATTTATCAGTTAAAATAAAATTCATATCATCTCCGAGTCCGCTTCTTTCAACCATGCTGTCTCCCATGTGAACAGGAATAGTTATCAAACAATCAAAAGGAACTTCTTTTTCGTCATAAGATTTTATAACTTTCCTTTCATTATCAACACTTTCCAAGTAAAAATCAGGAACTACATTAATATTTTTCTTTTTAAGAAGTCCGCCTAATACTTTTGAGGCTCGGGGTTTTGTAAATGCACCTTCCATCGGGGTAACAAATGTTATGTTAACTTTATCTCTCATTCCTCTTTCAGAGAAGAATGCATCAGCAAACATAACAAACTCTAAAGGAGCAACGGGGCATTTGATAGGGTTGTCGGCAATGTTAAGAACAAGTTCTCCTCCTTCCCAAGTTTTAAAAAATTCGGCTAATGCTACTGCACCTTCAATTGTGTAAAAATCAAAAACGTTTTTGTGCCACAATTCACCTTTTAAACCGGGAGTTTCTTCGGGAACAATTCTTACGCCTGTTGCAATAACCAAATAATCATAATTTAAAATATTTCCGTCTTTAAGAAGTACTTTGTTGTTTTCTCCTTCAACTTTATCTATTTCGGAATAAATTAAATTAACACCTATCGGAATAAAGTCTGCTTTCGGTTTAATTACATCTTTTTTTGTGTACATTCCGAAAGGAATAAAAAGAAAACCGGGTTGATAATAATGTGTTTTAAATTGATCAACAATTGTGATTTCCCATTCATCGCGTTCGAGAACTTTACGCATTTTATTTGCCATTATTGTTCCGCCGGTTCCGGCTCCTAATATTACAAGTTTTTTCATAAATTATATTTGTTAAAATTTTCAATATTATTTTATTATTAAATCTTTTGCAAAGTTATCTAATAATTTACATATAAAAATAAAACAATGTATTTTTAATAGCATTAATAACGTTGATATACAACAAAAATTATAATGATAATTAATATATTTTATTATATTTGCGTAAAATTATTTATTATGCCTAAAATTTCTAAACCTGAGAGCTGTTTGAAGTGTCCTTATAAGTGGAAATATTTAAACTTATTAAAAGATTCTGATATTGACTCGATCCAGAATAATTGTACGATTATTAATTTCAAAAAAGGAGAAACAATATGCAAGCAAGGAACGGATGCAACTCATGCGTTATATCTTGCAAGAGGAACTGTTAAGTTGTACATTGAGGGTAAGAAAAATTTAATATTGAAGTTAATTAAAGCCGGTGAGTACATTGATTTGCAAACATTATTCGGAGATAAATCTTATAAATACTCAGTTGCGGCAATGGATGATACAATGGTTTGCATGATTAATTCTGAATTGTTGAGTGATTTAGCAATAAATAATCCTAAATATTTGTTTGAGTTAACAAAAGCTATAAGTAATTCAGGAAGTTATGTTTACAAAAAAATAAGTGATATAAGCCGCAAGCAATTGCGAGGAAGATTAGCCGATACTCTTTTATATTTAAGGAATGAAATTTATAATTCTGATGAGTTTAATTTGGGAATGACGAGAAAGGAACTTGCGGAGTTGTCTTCGATGTCTATGGAAAATGCCGTCAGAATTTTGTCAGAATTTAAAAAAGACGGAATTATTTCGATACAAGGAAAGATGTTTAAGATTTTACAAGTTGACCTTTTAAAGAAACTTAGTGATATAGGCTAAAAAAAGCCGCAAGCAAAAAACTTACGACTTTTAAACAGGTATTGAAAAAATTATTGATTATTTTAAATATAAAAGAGTAACATTTCCTGATTTTATAAAGGCTTCACCGTCTGCAAATTTTCCCGAACATTCCCAAACATATACTGCATCGGGTGCAGGTTTATTATTATAGTATCCGTTCCAACCGAAATCGGGATTTCTGCTTTCAAAAACAATTGTTCCGAACTTATTGAAAATTCTTAAATAGTATTCGGAAGTTTCATAATTAAAAACAGGGTGAAATATTGTATTTGAATACATTCTGTTGTTATCATATCCGTTATTTTGACCGTTTAAGTCAGCATAAAATGCCGTAGGTGCCAAAACTTGGTATTTTGAATCATGTATTCTGAGGTTTAAAAATACTGAAGTATCCGAGCAATTATTTTCAGAAAAACATATTAATGAAACATTATATAATCCTGAATTATAGTATGTATTAGTGGGGTGTGTGAAACTTGATGTGTTTTCATTTCCGAAGTCCCAAAAGCAAGATTTATAGCCTGTACTCAGATTTGCAAATTTGACTTCATCGTTTTCAAAAATGTTATCTTTGTCTGAGACTATAAATTCTGAAACAGGTTTCGGAAAGACTTTAATAACTTTTGATACAGAGTTAGAAATACTGCCGGATTTTACAGTTAAAGTAACCGTGTATGTTCCGGCAGTTCTAAACACAAAAGTCGGATTAATTTCTGATGAAGTTTTCCCGTTTCCGAAATTCCAAAGATAGCTGTCGCAGTTTTCGGATGCGTTTGTAAAATGCACTACAACAGGTACGCAGGCTCCATAGGTGCTTGCTGAAAAATCGGCAATAGGTTCGGCTAATATCACGTTATTATTTTCCTCATCGCTTGATTTTGCTTTTGTGATGTGTTCAGTTTCTGTAGTTTTTTCTTTTGTTTCAATATAGTTTTTTTCTGTTTCGGTTTTTTTGATTATTTCTTTACCGGTATTTATTATTTTTTGGTTATTTATTTTGGTTGTTTGTTTGTCATTTTTTATTTCCGGAATTTTTACTTCATTGTTGTTTATATTGTTTTCTGTGAGTAAAAGATTGTTTTCTGTTATTGTGTTTTTTTCTTCGATAATCGCTCTGTTATTAAATGTACTAATAAGCAATATTGTTGAAGTTGCAATAATTACAGTTGCATAATAGATGTTAAATTTTCCCGGTTTAAATTTCAGGAAGTTTTGTATGTTTAATTTTCTGTTTATGTTTTTCCACACAGAATTTGACGGATTAAGCGAATGTTCTTTTAGCCCGTTTTTAAATAAATCTTCTATGTTATTCTTATTTCCTTTCATTTTCAATTTTCATTTTTGAAATTTTGCTCAATGTTTCTCTTATTCTTTCTTTTGCTCTTGAATATTGTGATTTTGATGTATTTGCGCTTATATTTAACATTTCGCCTATTTCTTTATGTTTATAGCCTTCAATTGCATATAGGTTAAACACCATTTTATAACCTTCCGGCAAATTGTTAATTACTGATAATAATTCTTCTTTTGTGTATTCTTCCGAATTATATTGATATCCTTCAACATCAGTTTCTTTAATTTCAGTAATATCATAAATATCTTTATGTTTTTTATTTTTATGATAATGTGTAATTGCCGTGTTCACAATTATTCGTCTCATCCAACCTTCAAAAGAACCGTTACCTTTAAAATTATTGATTTTAGTAAATATTTTTATAAAACCTTCTTGCAAAATGTCTTCTGCATCAGTTGTTGATTTTGAATATCTTATGCAAATGCCGAATAAGACCGGAGAATATACATCGTATAATTCTTTTTGGGCTTTTCTGTCATGAGATTTGCATTGTTCAATTATTTTACTTAAATCAATCATCTGCTTTCGTGTTATTGACTTTGCATATTAAGAAAAGGTTGCATTATAATTAAAAAATGTTCAGGAAGTTTATTCTTTTTATAAATGCGAAGTAAAATTAGTTGCTATAAATTTTTTAAATGCAGTATCTGTTCTTCTGTTAATTGATTACTTTCTGATATTATTTTCAGAAGTTTTTCTTTTTGGAAATCAGCTTCTTTAAGTTTATTAAATTCTCTTAGCATAAAAATATATTCGCTTAACCAAAAAACATTTGCAGGATATTTTTGTAATAGTTGCTTGAACCAATAATTTGATTTTTCGAAGCTTTTTTCATCTCTTCTGTACATATTTGCCAGAAATAGTTGGCTTCTGATACTTATGCTTTTTTCATCAGATTTTGTACATTCTTTAAGCAATCGTAAGCCTTTTTGTTTATTTCCGGAAGGGAAAAAAATAAGGACAGGATATGCAATAGGGTAATCTTCTTTTGCCGTTTCAATATAATAATTATACATTCCGGATATTAGTTTCATTTTTATATTATCCTCATGCTCAGTTGCATATTCAAAGTATTTTAGGATTTTCCTGAACTCTTTTGCAACTTTTAAATAGTTCTTCTTGATAATTTGTATTTTTAAAATTATTGACTTTGCAGAAATAATGAGATAAACTTCATCATAAGTAAGGTCTTTTTTTTCGGTTAAAATTTTGTTCACATAATCGGCTTCTTTTTTACATAATATATTAAATTTTTCGAGATTTCCCGATGTTTGATACATAACTATATAGAAATTTGCAGAGGCAAGTCTTGTTTTAACATCGTTATAATTATCTTTTTTTAGAGATACGAGAACTTTTACCGTATTTTTATATTGACCTGAGAACATACTTTCAAAGTATGCATCTAAAAGTTTATTGTTTTGCCCTGATAATTTAGAATAAACCGAAATAATCAGAAAAATAATGATGTATGCAGATTTTTTTTTCATAGATTACAAAAGTACACAAAAATAATGAAATGTAATTTTATGATTTTTTATATCTTCAAAACCTTAAGAAAAAGATTGAAGAAGGACTGAAAGATAGTAAATATTGATGCGACCGAAGTTTATATTACTTCTTCAACAATTCATAAAATATGTGTGTTCCTGTTCTTAAAGCTGATTTCTCATCCTTAAAAGATTCTATATTTTTCGGAATTAAAACTTTTTTTCCTAAAAAATAAAATACTAAATAGTCCTTCAATATATCATTGCTGTTTATTACTCCCTTCTCATTCCAAATTAATTCAGCAAATTCCGGATGGTCAATAAAAGGGTTTCTATTTTTTTGATATTTATAAATAATATTATTTCGTCTTTTTTCAGATTCATCAATTGGGTCTTCGTTATGCCATTTTAAAAGATCGGGAAGATATGCATAAAATGGTAATTTTGAGTTTCTGTCTTTCGGGATATAGTTAATCAGTTCTAAATCAGGTTCGTATTTTTCTCCTTCATATCTTACTGCCATATAAAACAACATTCTGGCAATATCTCCTTTTATATTCTCATCGGGTTCAACTGTCCATTTGTTTTTACATAGATTTACTGCTTTTTCTTTATTTCGGAAAGTATTATCACAATTTGCAAACCAGCGATTGTTTTTTGATGAATTTATTTTGATATCAGCAGGGCGAATATGATGTACATCTGTTCCTGCTCCGGGTCTATTCCCGAATTGACCTCTTGATTTTGACCAAATATGTTCTCTTGACCAACCGTTTCCGCTATTATATTCTTGTTCTGCGTTTACTGATTTTCTTGAATAAAATAAAATTATATTTTTTGAATTTAAAATGTCTTTATCACTTTCTTTTAAAATGTCCCAAACGTCTGTTTCTTTGCTTGTATAAGGAAATTGCTTATGGTTTTTAATAATATTGTGTAATTCTTTTTTTAGTTCGGAGCCGTATAAATAATTTGCAGAATTATAATATGAAGATGTATTTTGTGAATAAATATTAACATTTGACAGAAAAAATAATATTAGAATAAACTGCTTTTTCAATGTCAAATATTTTAATGTTAAGGAAAAATAATTTTCAATCTTGAAATATAAAACAAAACCGACAAATTAATATCGGGTTTTATAATTTTAAATATTTATGTTTAGGCATCTTCAAATTCTTCCGAATCAATATACGGTTCTTTCCTTCTTCCGAAAAGGGAGATGATTTTTCCGGCTATGATTCCGGAAGTTGCAGCAATTATAATCGTAATACCTATTCCGGAAAGTTGACTTCCCGCACTCAAATCGTCAACAACAAATATTGCAGCCAAACCGCCGAATAATCCCGGTAAACCGTGAAGATTAGTAACTCCGCATGTATCAACTGATTTGAAAACTTTTTTCTGTCTTTCTTGTAAAAGAGCAAAACCTAAAGTAGAGATACCGCCGGCAATTGCACCGATTAAAATTGCACCGCCGTGAGAAACATGGTCAAAAGTTGAACCGATTGCAACACCGCCGGCTAAAGCCGCATTTGCTATGTCTGCAATATTTATTTTTCCTCTTACGGATACAGATAGAATATAGGTAATTATTGTAGAACCGCTTAAAGCAAGAAAAACATTAACAACTGCATGAGGAATTTCAGCCGTAGGAACAAGTGCTGCACAGAAGCTGGGCCAAAATAACCATAAAATCATACTTCCGAGCATTGAATACCTATCGCTTGTAGCATTTGCATTTATCGGAGTTTCAAGTTCTCTTTTAGTTGTAAGAGAAAATGCAGCAGCAATACCGAAAATTGCACCGAATGCGTGAATTACTACTGAACCTCCTGTGTCTGCAAAACCGCCGTTTACCAGACCGAAACCGTTTTCTGCAACAGCCCATTCATTTAACATATAAAACGGAATAAATAATAATCCGAGAATTAAGTATTCATACATTTTTACACGACCGAGAATTGCTCCGGCAGCAATTAATAAACTTGCCGCACCGAATTCTGCAAGGATTAAAGTTTTAATTTCCCCGCCCGGTTCACTGAATAAGCCGGAATCACTGATTGCGAAATAAAGAGGTAATGCAGTGCTTACAAGCAAGAAAGTTGCTGTGAGAGCCGATCTTCCGTATTTTTTGACAAAAACCATCAGAAATCCGAAACCGACTAATAACATTGCCATAATATGGATAGCTCTGTTGTATTGTTGGACTTCAATAATCGATTTAATGTCATCTTCATTTGTGCCGAATGCCGGTCCTGCAAACACTAAAAACAGAAGTACTAAAACAGGAACTCTTAAGATTTTTATTCTGTTCATTTTAATAGGTTTTAAATTTTAGGTTTCAAAAGTATTTTTTTTCATGCAAAATAATGTTTTTATATATCTCTTTATTTTGTGTTTAGCAACATTATATCTTGACATAATAAAATAGGCATACATCATTTTTTTCATTTATTAAGATTGCTACATTTGCACAATTATAAAAATACAGATTATGTTATTGAAGATTTACGAAGAAAATCCTTCCGAAAAGCAAATTGATAAGGTTTTTGAAATATTTAAAAGCGGAGGTTTGGTTATAATACCTACTGATTCTGTTTACAGTATTGCTTGTGATATGAATAATCGAAAAGCTGTTGAGAATCTTGCGAAGCTTAAAGGCATTAAATTAAAAGATGCTGATTTTTCTTTTATTTTCGGAGATTTAAGTTGTGTGTCGGAATACACAAAGCCGATTAGTAACAGTACATTTAAAATTATTAAAAAGAATTTACCCGGTCCGTTCACTTTTATTTTAGACGCAAATAATAATATCCCTAATTTTTTCAGAAAAAGTAAAAAAACAATCGGTATCAGAATTCCTGATAATGAAATTGTAAGAACTATTGTAAGAAAATTAAACCATCCTATTTTGTCAACTTCGGTTCATGCCGATGATGATATAATTGAATATATGACTGACCCTTCATTGATTGAAGAAAAATATAAAAATACAGTTGAAGTTGTTATTGACGGAGGATACGGAAAAATTGAAGCATCAACGGTTGTTGATTGCACCGGCGGCGAAATAGAAATTTTGAGAGAAGGAATTGAAGAATTAATGAGATAAAACCTTAAAGTTAAAAGTTTGAAATTTAAATAAGTAAGAATGAGAGATATAATATTAAATCATAAGTCAATACGAAAATACAAAAGCCTAAAAATTGATAAGGTTGTAATTGACAGGATATTAGAAGCCGGAATCCGTGCATCAAATACGGGCAGTATGCAGGCATACAGCGTAATTGTTACAGAAGATGCAAAGAAAAAAGAAGAACTGTTGCCTTTACACTTTAACCAAGAGGCGGTAAAACAAGCACCGTTAATTTTAACATTTTGTGCTGATTTAAATCGTTTTAATAAATGGTGTGAAATGAGAGGAGCAAACCCCGGCTATGATAATTTTTTATGGTTTTATACGGCAAGTATAGATGCAACAATTACGGCTCAAAATTGTGCATTAGCAGCCGAAGCCGAAGGTTTAGGAATTTGCTATATGGGGACAACGAACTATACGGCAGAAAAAATAATTGATATTTTAAAATTACCGAAAGGCGTTATTCCGGTAACAACTTTAACTGTGGGTTATCCGAATGAAACACCCGGTTTGACAAGTCGTTTGCCCGAAAGAGCCGTAATTCATTATGAAGAATATGATGATTTTACCGAATATGATATTAATGAAATATATAAAGAACTTGAAGCATCTGATTCAGCAAAACAGCTGATTGAAGAAAACGGAACAGAAACATTGGCTCAAGTGTTTACCGAAAAGCGATATACAAAAGCAAATAACATTCATTTTTCCAAATCATTATTAGAAGTTGTTAAAAAGCAGGGTTTTTGGAATCATTAAAAAAAGATGAAAATTTGTTTGCATAATAAATGAAATAATCAGATATTTGCAAACTCTTAAAAACGGTGGTTGTAGTTCAGTTGGTTAGAACACCTGATTGTGGTTCAGGGGGTCGTGGGTTCGAGTCCCATCTTCCACCCACTTAAAGTCTTGACAAATTTTGTTGAGGCTTTTTTTATGGCTATATTTGAATCTTATTTAAGATAATAATTTTACAATGTTTTATCTTCCTATCCAATACGAACAACCCTTATTCAGACCGCCTTCCGAGGCACGTTCTTTAATTTTGCAGATAACTTCCGGTTGTTCTTGGAATAAATGTGCTTTTTGCGAGATGTATGCTTCCAAATCTTTCAGAGTTAAACCGTTTGGCATTGTTAAACAAGAAATTGAGCAAGTTGCAAATTCATCTTTAAAGTTTAATAAAGTATTTTTAGCAGACGGCGATGCAATGGTTTTGTCTGCCGGTAAATTATTGCAAATTTTAAATGAAATAAATGACAAGTTCCTTAAAATAAGACGAATTTCAATATATGCTCGTCCTTCCGATTTTGTAAAAAAAACATTATCCGAATTAAAAGAACTAAAATCTGCCGGATTAGAATTGGCTTATGTCGGTGTAGAATCGGGTGATGATGAGGTTTTAAAACACATAAATAAAGGCGAAACCTATAAATCAACCATAGAGGGTTTATTGAAAGCAAAAGAAGCCGGAATAAAGTTGTCCGTAATGATTTTAAACGGTTTGGGCGGTGAAGAACTGAGCCGACAACATGCCGTTAATTCTGCAAAAGTTTTAAATGAGGTTCAACCTGAGTATGCATCAACTTTGGTGTTAAGTTTGCCTTTGGGAGAAGCTCACTTTACAAATCGTTATTCCGGAAAATTTACGATGCTTAACAAACTTGAACTTATTGAAGAAATGGGTATTTTTCTGAAAAACACCGAATTAGAGCAGACAGTTTTCAGAAGTGACCATGCGTCTAATTATTTGGTGCTGAAAGGAATTCTTTCAAAAGACAAGGCTTCTCTTTTGCATAAAATAAATGAAGTTTTAAATAATCCGCAACTTGCCGATTTACGGGAAGAGTGGGAGAGAGGACTGTAACAGCAAATTTCTGATGTATAAAAAAAGCTGCAAAAGCAGCTTTGATGTCTAAATTCCTTTGAATGTGGTTTCGACTGCTAACAATCCAAAACCGGCAACAACAAGCCAATAACTATATTCAGTTACAAACGGAATGTCAATAAAGTATCATAGAATTCCGACAATACCTAAAATCATTGCAATAAGGCAAATAATTGTTTTTGGGGCTGACATATAAATAAATTTAGTTAGGGCTTGCTGAAAAACGTTAAATATATTGTAATTCAATACTTTATATTTGTATTTTTGTGATAAAGTGCAAGGTTTTTGAATAAAATATCTTGAAACCCTTGCACTTATTTTGATAAAACTACCAATTTTTTGCTGCTCAGCTGCACATCTCTTTTGTATTTTGTTCAATTTGAAGTATTTATATACATCTACATCTCACAAAATCCAAAATAGGCGCACATCTGAGCTTTTCAGCAAGCCCTAGTTAAAAAATATGTTTACACAAAGTATATAAAAAAGGGGAATAAAAAAATATGATTCAAAAACTTTATTCCGGCTTAAAACGAGAAATATTTGACAGATGTTTCATTTGCTTAAATGCCATAACAAGCATTGCAATTAAAAAAGGAATAAAAAATAATAATAAAACGGTATGTTGCGACATAATTATAAAATCATAAAACCCGTGTAAAACAATAGGAACAGTAAGAGATAAAATAAGGTATAATATTCTTTTTTGAGGTCTGAATTTTGCCCATGCAAGAAAGTAACCCATTGAAATTCCGAACATTGTGTGTGCAGGAACAGCTGTGAATGCTCGCATTATTCCTGTTCCCGCTCCGTTTTGAAGAACATACATAATGTTTTCGATTGCGGCAAAACCGAGTGAAATATATGCGGCATATACAATTCCGTCGAATTTTTCATTAAAGTCTTTGCTTTTCCATATCACAAGTATGAATACTGAGTATTTGAAAATTTCTTCGGTTGAGGCTGCAACAATAAAGGCATTGTATGCTGCCGTTAACATTTGGTTGCTCGGAAAATTATATTTGTTATTCCAATAATTGCCGAGCCAAGTTTCAATGAAAAAAATAGGCAAAACAGTTAATGCTCCGAAGATAAAAGTTTTAATTAATAGTTTTCGAGGTTCTTTTTCGTATTTATCTCTTCTGTAAATGTAAATAAGAATAAGTATAATAGGAGCAATTGAAATGGCTAATAATGTCATTTTTTATTTTTATTAATATTTACACTGTGATTTTACTTGCAGTTTTTATGAAATACTAATTTTTAAGTGGTTTATTTATAATTTTCTTTGTAGAATTTCATATACTTTTCAATAATAGGCAGTTTTTTTAATTTTTGCAAATTTGTTTGAGAGATAATAAAATGTTCATAATCAGAAAACGGAATGTCATTGTATTTGCCTTCTGCAATAAGTTTGTTTTTGTATTCGGAAGCCGCAAGCTCATTTTTAAAAGGCTTAATAATTATTGCTTTGTTATTTTCACCTAAGTTTTCAAGTATTATTTTAAACTTGCCTTTCGGAAATGTTACGGCATTAAATGTTGTTAAAAGATACTTGATTTTATCGGCAGTTTTACTGTTTTCGGTAACTACCGTATAAAAATATGTGCTGTCTTGCCCTTTCAAATAATAGTCAGGATCATATTTACCGCTTGCTATAAGGTCTAATACTGCTTGTGCATTAGGAGTAATTTCATCTTTTGGATGTTTTTTTACAAGTTTTTCCAAAATAGATTTCATATCAGAATAATTCCCCAAGTTTCCTTTCGACATGCCTTTAATATACAGAAGTTTTGCAGATAAATGATTATTGTCTGAAACATTGAATGCTTCTTCTGTTTTTGAAATTGCTTCATTATATTTTTTAGATTTATATGCATTATACGCATCAGAATATAAGTCATCAATTTTCTTTTTGTTTTCTTTCAGTTTGTTTAAATAATTAGGGTCGGAAAGAATTTTAGCATACTTGCTGTAAGGAAATTCATTCAGAATTTTATTTCTGTATTTTTCAGCCTCAGTTTTGTTTTTTGTTTTAGTAAAATTTAGTAAATATAAGTTAAAATATGATTCAATAATTAAATCATTCTCAGGAAATCTTTTATTTAAAGTTTTATATGATTTTTCTGCTTCAGGATAATCTTCCATTTTTCGTTCATAAACAACACCTGCATCAAAATATGCTTTTGCAATTCGTTCGTTAGATAATGCAATGAGAGAATCTGTCAAAGGTAAATCTTGCAAATAATATTCAACTTTTTTATTGTCGGTTACACGTCCGGAGTCAACTTTTGCTGTTTCCTCTTCCTCATCATTTTCCGAAATAACTTGTTTGTTTTTTCTTCTCCAATGGTCTTCAAGCTTGCGTTTACCCCAAATTTTTTGGAATTCTGATTTTCCGATGCTTATTGCTTGCGGGTTATAAAAATACCATTTTCCTTTGGCTTGGTTTTGATTATAATCGCCTCTGTTAAATTGATCATACATTCTGTTATTTCCGCTATTCAGAGCTGATTTTTCGTCAGCAATAAGTTTTTTTATAATTCTTTCAATATAAGCAATTCTTTTTGCAGAATCCATTGTTGCAATTCTTTGAATACTGTCTTCGTAGTTAATAAGTTTTAAATTATCTGTAAGGTCTTTTAGGTTATTTGCTTTTTTTGAGATTAAGTCATAGTCGGGGTATTTTTTATTCAGAACACTCATTGTGCTGTCATAATATTCCCCTGCGGGAAGATAAAATCTTTTATCAAAATAAATATCTGCTAATGCGAGATATGAGAGGGCTTTTTGATTATTATTTGAAACGCTTTTTGCAACAGATTTTTTATAATAATTAATTGCTTGTTCCTTGTTGTTTTCTTTGTATTCGATTCCGGCTAAAACATAATAAATTTGGTCTTGAAAATCAATGTTTTTTTCATCTTTTAACATTTTTGTCAAAATTTTTCTGATTTTTTCAGAGCCTTCAGAACTGTTAATAAAAGATTTTGCCATATTAATTTTAGCACTGAATACCATTTCGTAGGGCGGGTTCATTTTAATAACTTCTTCAAACAATTTAATTGCCTTATCTCCCTTATTTATTTTTTGATAAATTTGTGCGGTTAAATATGTAATTCTTGCTTTTTTCTTTTTTCTTTTAATTTGCTTTGCCAAATATTTAAGTTTTTCTAATGCTTTGTCATATTTTTTCTGTTTAATAAATATGTCTGCATAAGCCATATCAATATCAAAATTTAAATCTTTCGGGTGTGTATTATCTTCAATTATCAGTTTTAAATAATTACCGGCTTCATTAAAATTGCTCTGTGCACTGTGTGAACGAGCAATCCAATACATTGCATAAAATCTTATTTCTTCTTTTCTGAATTTATTTAATATTACGTGAAGCGACCTTAAGCTGCCTATGTAATCTCCTTTGTAGTAATGTGCTTTTCCCATTAATAAATATGCATCATCTACCCATTTATTATACTCACTTTTTCTGTAAAACTCTTTTTCTTTTTCGGTCATTTTGTATGCATGCTTACCTTTTTTTGGTTGTTTCCGTTCCGGCTTTACAGTTATTGAATGCATCTTTATCATCTTCACGGCTTTTTTTATAGATTCATCCATATCACCGGAGATTGAATTTATTATATCCTCACGTTCATTTTTATAAACAGGTAATAATTGGGTGTAATTTTCGGAAGTATTCTCAACTGTTTCCAGTCCTTTTTTAAAATTTTCGTATCCGTTAAAGTATATATTAAAATAACCGGTAGTGTTATGATAAAATCTTGTCATTGCAGTATTTTTTTCAGTAGAACAAGATTGTGTTACTACAACAAAAAATACAAATAAAGATAAATAAAGAAGAGACCTTTTCAAAGTGTTATGTTTTATTTAATCTGCAAATTTACATTTTTAACAAGCTTTTTAAAAAAATATTGTTTGAATTATTGAAATTAATTATAAATTCAAATTGTTAAAATTATTGTTTAAAGAAAAAGTGTAATATTACATTAATATATTCATGCAAAAACAATAGACTTTATATCTTTACGAAATATTAATTAAAAAAATAAAATTGTAAGATGAAGGTTTATAAATTGTTGCTTTTTTTAGGATTCAGTTTTATTCTGACAAACATTTATGCTCAAAGCAAAGTGCCTGATATTTATTCTGATATATTTATTGATGAAAGCGGAAATTATTATCATAAACTTCTCGGAAAAAAGTTTTATGCTAAAAAATATGATTCTTTTATGTCCCTTGAAAATATGCAGGGTAATCCTAAGGGAACAAAAAACGGAATTGAGTTTTATTTCGGCAGTAATGATTTTGAAGGGAAGTTATATTACGGATTAATTGACTATACAGACTCGAAGCATCCGATGCCTGTTTGGTTTAAGAAGACGGCAAGCATTAAAAACGGAAAAACTGAGATTAATATTCAGGATAACCTTTCAGGAAAATATGATATGTCGGAATGGGAGAAGAAAGGGAACGGTACTCTCGGTTATAGGGTAGCAAATAATAAAGGAGAGTTACTTTATGACGGGTTTATAGCTTTTGAGAAAACAAAGGCAGGGTTTAAAATAATTCCGACTGTTATCGAAGGACCGTTCGTAAATTTAATAAATGAAACAGGTGTCGTAATTTCCTTTGAAACAAATTTTAAGATTAAAACAAATATTGTTGTTAACGGAAAATCTTTTTCTGATAAAGCAGAATGCAAACACCACGAAATAAAAATAACCGGGTTAAAACCTTCAACCGAATATAAATATAAAGTTAAATACGGAAACTTATCGCAGGAATATAGATTTAAAACTGCACACAAAAAAGGAGAAAGAAAGCCTTTTGTTTTTGCATATACAAGTGATTCTCGTGCAGGTCAGGGCGGAGGAGAACGCAATTTATTCGGAACTAATTTTTATATAATGAGAAAGATTGCTGCATTAGCGAACTTTAAGGATGTTGCATTTATGCAATTTACGGGAGATATGGTTAACGGATATTCTCACGACAAAAGAGACATTAACCTTCAATATGCCAACTGGAAAAGAGCAATTGAACCTTTTGCACATTATTATCCGATCATTGCCGGAATCGGAAATCATGAAGTTACCGGGAAAATATTCGTAAATGAAAAAGGATCTTGGAGAGCTGCAATTGACGGATTTCCTTTTGAAACAGAATCATCATCTGCAATATTTGCAACAAACTTTGTAAATCCGAAAAACGGACCGAAAAGCGAAGATGGTGCATATTATGATCCGAACCCGAATAAAACAGACTTTCCTCCTTATGATGAAACAGTTTTTTATTATATTTATGATAATATTGCTGTTATAGTTCTAAATTCGGATTATTGGTATGCTCCGTCTTTAAAGCGAAACAACAGAACAAGCGGTAACTTGCATGCTTATATTATGGATATGCAATTAGAATGGTTAGAGAAAACTATTTCAGAATTAGAAAAAGATGAAGATATCGACCATGTTTTTGTAACCCAACACACACCTGCTTTTCCTAACGGCGGACATGTAAAAGATGATATGTGGTATAACGGAAATAATAAATACAGACCTTATGTTGCCGGAGAACCTGTTAAAAAAGGAATAATTGAAAGAAGGGATGAATATTTAGATATTTTAATTAATAAAAGTACGAAAGTAGTTGCATTAATGACCGGAGACGAGCATAATTACAACAAAGTAAAAATTAGTCCGGATGTTAATATTTATCCTGAAAAATACGAGTTTGAAAAAATTAAAAGAAAAAGAACTATTTGGCAAATTAATAACGGTTCGGCAGGTGCACCGTATTATGCACAAGACAAAAATACCCCTTGGGCAAATTCAGTAAGCGGATTTACTACACAACAAGTATTAGTATTAATATATATTGAAGGAAAAAAAGTGTCAGTTAAAGTTGTGAATGCTGAAACATTTGAGTCGGTTGATGAATATATATTGAGAGATTAAATAAATATTAATGAACAAAAAAGTAATTATAAAACCTTCGGGAGATGAGGAAATCGTAAAACATTTGCAGGAGGTTTTAGATATTAATAATACTCTTGCAAGCTTGTTGACTCAGAGAGGAATAAAAACATTTGATGAGGCAAAAGCATTTTTTCGTCCTGAAATTGAGAAATTGCATGACCCGTTTTTGATGACAGACATGAACAAAGCTGTAGAACGCTTAAATGAAGCTGTTTCAAAAAGTGAAAGAATATTAATTTACGGCGATTATGATGTTGACGGAACAACTTCCGTTGCTTTGGTTTATTCATTTTTGCGAAATTATTCCGAGAATATTGATTTTTATATACCCGACAGATACAGTGAAGGGTACGGAATTTCCTACAAAGGTATTGATTATGCCGCAGATAATAATTTTAGCTTGGTAATTGCTTTAGATTGCGGAATAAAAGCCGTTGAAAAAATTGACTACGCTAATCAAAAAAATATAGATTTTATTATTTGTGACCATCATACCCCCGGAGAAAAAATCCCTGATGCTTATGCGGTTTTAGATCCTAAAAGAGAAGATTGTAACTATCCTGACAAAAATTTATCCGGTTGCGGTGTAGGATTTAAGTTTTTACAAGCATATTCTAATCGGAACCAAATAGAATTTAAAGAATTAGAGAAATATATAGATTTAGTTGTAGTAAGTATTGCCTCAGATATTGTTCCCGTAATAGGAGAAAACAGAATTTTAGCTTATTACGGATTAATAAAATTAAACAAGAACCCTTTAAAAGGTTTGGAAGTTATAAAAAGAATTTCCGGAGTAAGAGATAATGAAATGAGTATTTCTGATTGTGTTTTTAAAATAGGTCCGAGAATAAATGCAGCCGGAAGAATAAAATCCGGTAATGATGCTGTTAGGTTGCTTATTTCTGAAAATAGTAATTTGGCAAACGAAATTGCTCAAAAAATAGATGTTTATAATACCGAACGAAAAAATCTTGACAGAGATATTACTCATGAAGCATTACGGAAAATTGGAAATTGTGTTGATTTAAAGAACAGAAAATCAACTGTTCTGTATGATAAAGATTGGCACAAAGGTGTTGTAGGGATTGTTGCTTCGAGATTAACCGAAACATATTACAGACCGACTGTTGTTTTAACCGAATCAAACGGTATGGCAACCGGTTCGGCACGCTCTGTTTCAGATTTTAACATATATGATGCAATAAATTCTTGCAGTGATCTTTTAGAAAGTTTCGGAGGACATAAATTTGCAGCCGGCTTAACATTGAAACTTGAAAATATTGAGAAGTTTTCTGATTGTATCGAAAAATATGTAACAGAAAATATAACTCCTGAACAATTAATACCGCAAGTTAATGTTGATGCCGAATTAAGGTTCTCAGAAATTGACAGAAAATTTTATAATATTATGCGTCAGATGGCTCCTTTCGGTCCGGGAAATATGTCGCCGGTTTTTATTACAAAGGGTGTTTCTGATACCGGAACTTCAAAAAAAGTAGGAAGTAATAAAGAGCATTTAAAACTGGAAGTGGTTGATACCAACGGTGTTGTAATGTCGGGTATCGCATTTTCATTAGCTCCTGATTATTTTGAACCTATTTCAAATAAAGAGAAGTTTTCAATTTGTTATTCTATTGATAAAAACGAATTCAGAGGAGTTACTTCATTGCAATTAAGAGTTAAAGAAATTATTCTTGAATAAAATAACGTTGATTAAAAAGCTCCGGTGCAAAAAAAACAAGTTCAAAAGGTATTAATTTTTATTTTGAAAACGGTAATTGTATCATTGTCTTTATGGTACATATTGTATAAATTAAAGCAAAATAATATTTCTGAAATTAACTTTCCTGAATTTGATAGTTATCAAGTACTGTTTTTTGCTGTTGTAATTTTATTGATGCCTGTTAATTGGTTTGTTGAAACAATAAAATGGAAATTTCTGTTAAAAAATGTTGAAAAAATTTCTTACTCTAAATCTTTAAAAGCTGTTTTTTCAGGAATTACATTTGCAATATTTACACCGAACAGAACCGGCGAATTAGTCGGGCGAATTTTCGTGCTGAAAAAAGAAAACCGAGCAAAAGGAGTTTTTGCAACTGCAACCGGAAGTTTAAGCCAAATGATAATAACAATTTTAGCGGGTGTTATTGCAGGAATTACTTTTTTATTTCTTTATGATAATAAAATTCAAAATATTAACCCAAACTCACTGTTATTTATAAAGGTAACGGCAATTTTTGTTTTATTTTTAACTTTATTTGTATTGTTTAATTTACGCTTTATTGAGGCTTTGCTTAATAGGTTTAATAAATCTGAGAAGTTTATAAAAGCAATAGAAATTTTAACAAGTTATAAGAAGAAAGAGCTTGCTATTGTGTTGTTTCTCAGTTCTTTGAGGTATTTTGTTTTTTCCTGCCAGTTTTATTTCTTACTTGTATTATTTAATGTTGAAATAAGCTTCTTTAATTCTTTTATTTCGGTTGCTCTTACATATTTTATAAGTTCAATAATACCTTCTTTTACATTAACCGAAATAGGAATAAGAGGAAGTGCAGCAATTTTTTTTATAGGAATGTTTTCGATAAATATTCCGGGAATAATTGCTGCAACAGCATTACTGTGGATTATTAACTTGGCTGTTCCGGCAATTATAGGAGCCGGTTTGTTTTATTTAACAAAGTTATGAAGTTTAGATAATAAGAATGCCGATTTAAAAATATAAATCGGCATTCTTTATTTTTAAGTACTCTTTTATAGTTTAAACGCAACGCCTAAGTTCAAATAAGCAATTCCGTAACCTAATTCTACCATTCCTGCTATTTTAGGATTGAACCAGTAACGACCGCCTAAATACATAGACCATGCAATATCACTCCCGGTTGTTGAAGTTCCAAAAGAAACATCACCGATTTCACTGACACTTACTATATTATATCCAAGCATCATACCTGCATAAGTATCAAGTTTTTCGACTAACGGATAGTGAAAACTTCCGCGTGCACCGATTATAAAGCTTGTATAGTCATATCCGTATATGTCTCCAAACCAGTTATATCTTGCTCTTGCAGCAGTATATCCTAAGTATCCGCCCACACCAACGGATCCTTTTTCTAATACATCATTTAATATTCCGTATTCAAAAGAAGCAGAAATAGGAGGAACGGTTGTTGAAAAACCACTTCCTGTATAGAGAGTACTTCCCAAACCAACTCCTAAATTGATAACTTTATCTCCTTCCGAAAATGTTGATTCTTGTGCATTTGTAAAAGAAAATGCAAAAACTGAGATTAATGCACTTACTAATAATTTTTTCATAACTAATAATTTTTGTGGTTTTAAATTTAAGTTTACGAAAGTATATAATATTATGAATATATTTCCTATTGTAAAACATAAAAACTATAAAAAATCATCAAAATACCTCGTTATCTTTTTCATAAGATGAACTCGTGCTTTTCCTCGCATATTATGTTCACTTTCAGGATAAATAAAATAATCAATATCTGTTCCTGCATTAATACATGATTTTATAAAATCAATGCTGTTTTGCGGGACAACAACCGGGTCTTGGTAACCGTGAATCATTAATAACCGTCCTTTTAATTCCCCTGCTTTATTCAGTAAACTTGTTTTTTCAAAACCTTCGGGGTTTTCTTCGGGTGTGTCCATATAACGTTCTCCGTACATAACTTCATAATATTTCCAATCAATTACGGGTCCGCCTGCAACTCCTGTTTTAAAGGTTTCCGGGTAATTTATCATTAAAGAAGTTGTCATAAATCCTCCGTAACTCCACCCGTGAACTCCTATTCTGTTTGAATCGACATAAGATAATTTTTTCAGAAAATCAATACCTTTCATTTGGTCTTTCATTTCTTCTTGTCCGCATTGCCGGTGAATTATGCTTTCAAATTCAAAACCTCTGTTGTCGGAGCCTCTGTTATCAATGGTAAACATGATATAGCCTTTTTGTGCCATATAAAAATTCCACAGACGTGCACCTCCGAGCCATGAGTTTGTAACTAATTGTGCATGAGGACCTCCGTAAACATAAACAACTACGGGATATTTTTTAGTTTTATCAAAATCGGGAGGTGTAATTAATCTATAGTGTAAATCTGTTTTTCCGTCAGCTGCTTTTATCGTACCTAATGTTATTTCTCCGAGATTATATTCTGTTAAAGGATTTTTTGCCGAAAGTATGTTTGTAATAACTTTTCCTTTATTGTCAATTATTAAGTTGTTGTTTGGTGTTTTCGTATTTGAATAAGAATCAAAGATATACTTTTTTGAATTTGACAGTACAACATTATGAACCCCTTTTTCATTTGTTAATTTTTTAATTGCTCCGGTTGTGAAGTTAACTTTATACAAGTGATTTTCAATAGGGCTGTTTTTTGTTGCAGTAATAAAAAAGTCTTTATTTTTAGAATCAAAACCGAGAAAATCTTTTACAATCCAATTCCCTTTTGTAAGTTGTCGTATTAACTTACCTTCGGTATCATATAAATATAAATGATTAAATCCGTCTTTTTCGCTGTACCAAATAAATTGATTTTCCATATCGTCGGTAAAAATTAATTGATGTTCGGGTTCTACATATTTGTCATTTTTTTCTTCAAAAAGTGTTTTAATAAACTTTCCGTTTGAAGCATCATATTTATTTAATTTAAGATGATTTTGCCCTCTGTTTAAAACTCCTATATAAATATATTTCTCATTAGAGTCCCAAGTTATGCTTGTCAGGTAACGTTCGTTTGAAAAGTCCGTAACATCCGCAAAGACAGTTTTCCCGGTTTTTAAGTTGTAAATTCCGAGAGTAACTTCTTCGCTTTTTTCACCAATCATAGGATATTTTGTGTTATTTAAAGTTGCAATTCTTGTAGTAATATCAACAAGAGGATAATCAGCAACCATAGTTTCGTCTTTTCTGTAAAAAGCAATATAATTACCCGAAGGAGACCAAAAAATACCGTTATCAATTCCGAATTCTTGACGGTGAGTATATGAATTTCCGTTTACTATTCCTTTATTTGCATCTTCCGTAACAGGAACAGTTTTTGATTTTGAGTCTGAAAAGAATAAATTGTTATCAATAGTGTAAGCAACATAATTATTTGCTTCGCAGGGTTTTATGTTTTTAGCTTCTTTCGGAATAACAATGCTGAAATCAAATTTCTTATTCTTTAAATTGTAAATATAATAGTTCCCGTTTGCTTTAAAAGATAATTGATTTGCACTTAACCAAGAATAGTCCCAATATGGGAAATATTTAATCTCATTATTCCCGGTTTCTTTTAATGCAGAATTAATTTGCTCAAGACTAACAAGTGATTTTGTACTTATCCCTTTTTTATTAATCAAAATAATTTCTTTATAATCTTTTACATAAGTAAAATTATCTTCTGCATAAGTTTGAATTCCGTTAATGTGCTCAGGATAAAATTGTCGCCATTGCCCTGTAACGGCATCTTCAATTGTTAGTTTCTTATTTTGCGAGAAAGAAAATAAAACAGAACTTAAAAATATTGTTGTAAATAATAATCGTTTCATGTTATCAAGTTTAATAAATTTTTAGAAAACGCAATATAGAAAAAAAAGCCGATTTTCTTAGAAAGTCGGCTTTGAGTTTATTATATGAAACTTGTATTTTATTCTTTAATAAGTTTCTTAAGTATTTTTTTATTATTAATGTCTGTTATTTCTATAAAATAGATTCCGGTGTTGAGCATACTTATATTACAGCTAAATTTATTTTGTTGTAAATTCTCAAAACTTAAAACATTCTTTCCTATTAAGTTATAAATGTGTATTGTTTTCATTGTTAGGCCTTTCGAGTTAATTTCGATGTAGTTTGAACTCGGATTCGGGATAATCGTAATTTCTTTATTAAGTTCATCAACTCCTACTACACATGTTAAGTTCCAAGCTCTGCAGGCAATTTCGGGATAATCAATATAAGGATTCCGGTTTCCTTGACTGCTTTCTGTTCTGTCGTTTCTTTGAAGTTCCCAAGCATCAACCGGATCTTGTAAGTGCCAATCGTACAAAGTTTGTAAACTTGCTAAACCGGTTATGGAACCGGCTTGTGTCGGATACATAGTGTAAAAATAAAATGCTGCTCTTGCAACATCACCGCAATGGTCTTCTCTCGGTTCAAAGTTTGAACTTGTATTTAGCTCACTGTATGCATCAATATTTGATGTAGGTGTTGAGGTTAATACGGTTAAACCGCTGTTTGAACCGTTTACAATATACCATTTGTCTGTTGAATTATCATTTATTTCTGCAAAATCCAAACTGCCTCTTGCTCCGTTTACATCTCCGTGTGTAGGGAAAAGATGAAAAATATCCGAAACCATAGGATCAGCACTGCCAAACCAAGATTGAGGAATTGTATGTTCGCAATTAATAGGATTCAAATATGTTGTGTTACTTGCCGTTTGATGAAATCCTGTATAAACACAATAAACTTGTCCGTCTGATTTCTTGTCAATATAACTGTACATTTGTTTACGAGCATTGTCATATCCTAATGTATTATGATACCCGTCATACCAATTGGTTTTAAGCCAGGTTCTTAAAGCACTTCCCGACAAATCGGAGGGAGGCTGAGCTTGTGAAAAAATTAAATTAGAAGATAGAAAGAGTATTGCAAAAAATAGTAGTTTTCTCATTTTGTGATATTGATTTAATTAAAATATGAATGCAAAGATATTATTTTTTAATAAAAAAAGACGTACCTTTTAATGATACGTCTTTTTTTGCTTTTAAAACCTAAGGTTTTATTTTTTTACAAATTTAGCAATACTTGAAGTACCGTCAATATTTTCAATATTGATTAAATAAACTCCGTTTGTTAAGTTTCTGACATTCAAGTTGTAATTATTTGCGTTAATATCATTAACATTCATAACCCTTTGACCTATAACATTAGAAATTGCAATATTTTTAATGTTAGAATCACTGTTAATATTTAACACTGAAGTTGCAGGGTTAGGATAAATTGATAAATTACTGTTTATTTCAGAAACAGAAACTGTTCCTGTAACGAGAATATTATCAATTTGGACTGTTGTGGTTTCACCTGCACCTGTATCATCTCCGTCATAAACAAATGCAATATAAGCTGTACCGGTATATGAAGATAAGCTCATTGTTCCTGCTGTTGCAAATGTTCCGTATCCGACTGTTGGTGTTGTAGGAATAGAAAAATTACTTGTAATATCTGTCCATGTAGCTCCTGCAATATTTGAACCGTCAAAGTCGGTAGAAATAAAAACTGTTAATGCGACATGTGTCCAGTAGCCGATATTTACATCAAAAGAAAAGTCATTAGTTCCGTCTAAAGTTAAAGAAGGAGTAATTAACCAGCCTTGGTTTACTTCTCCCGATCCGTATGAACTTAGTTGAGCATATAAATTGCTGTATGATTTAGTTTGCCATGCTCTTGTGCCGACTTCAGCAGAGTTAGTCCACCCTGTTAATACAATGTCTGTTCCGTCACCTGCTGTAGATTCAAAATCTTCAGATAAAATCTGTGCGTTTGCTCCTGAAAAAGCAAATGCGATAATAACAATTAATAGTAAACGTTTTTTCATTTTATAAAAATTTAAGTGAATAAAAAATATTTAAAATAGTTTCCAAAGTTAGAAAAATAAAATTGGATAATCAATAAATATTTAATTTTTATTTTTCCTTAATTAAAAATAAATATACCGGAAAGTGGTCACTGTATCCGTTTTGAAATAAATCAAAAGAAAAAGTTCTTTTCGGGTAACCTTTATATCTTCCCTCGGTGCTTATTATAAATTTTTTTCTGAAAATATTTGTTTTCCAGTAAACAAAAGAACTCCTATCCTCTGAAATCAGCCCTTGCGAAATTATTAATTGATCGAATAAGCTCCATGCATCTCTGTAAGCCGTTGTGCCGACACCTCTTTTATACACATTGTAATACGGATTAAAAAGTTCTCCGGGTTTAAGTTTGTTAATATGCCTGTTTGAAAAAAGATGTTTTTTTACGCTTTCATTATCAGGGTTGTCATTTAAATCACCCATAACAATTATTTTTGCATCGGTATCTAAAAATAAAATGGAGTCAACTAACAAACGAGACAAGTCGCCTGCGGCATTTCTTTTAGGCTCACTTATTTTTTGTCCGCCGCCTCTTGAAGGCCAGTGGTTTACAATAAAATTAAGAGTGTCTCCGTCGTAAATACCCGTTACTACAAGTTGTGCCCTTGTTTCGTCTGTTGAATCAAAACTGAATTTTAATACATGAGAACTTGTGTGTAATATTTTAAAGTAATCTTTTCGATATATTAAACCGACATCAATACCACGCTCATCCGGTGAATCATAGTGAATGATGCCATAATTCGAAGATTTTAATTGCGGCATTTTAATTAAATCTTCTAAAACACTTCTGTTCTCAATTTCAGAAACACCTAATATATGAGGTCCTCCTTTTATAACTTCATCACCTATTTGCGAAATAACATCAGCCATTTTATTCAGCTTTTTATAGTATCGTTCACCTGTCCATACTTTTTTTCCGCTCGGCAGAAACTCATAATCGTAAGTGTCAGGAGAGTCTATAGTGTCGAAAAGATTTTCAAGATTATAAAACCCGACACATGCAACCTTATATTGTTTTTTTTGAGCTTGTATTTCAGACGTAAAAATTAATGCTGAAAAAAGAATAAATATTGTTTTAGTTTTTAAGATTTTATTAAACATCTTTTAATAATTTAGTATTTATATATAAAATATTATATTTGCCACCCTTTTTAAAAAAGAATTCAAAATTAGAATAAAAATTTAATATACAAAAATAGAGATTATGAGAAGACTTTTTTTTATGTCCCTATTTTTTGTTTTTGCATTTTCAACAATATATGCACAAAGCAAAATTTCAGGAACAGTTAAAGACAAAGATACACAAAAAGCTTTGTCCGGTGTAATTGTCAGTTTACAAGGAACTGAATTTAGTACAAAAACTGATAATACAGGTAAATTTGAGCTTTTAAATGTTCCGGAAGGTACATATTCATTAAAACTGTCTTTTGCAGATTTTGATAATTTTTCCCAAAAAATTAAGATTGGAAGTTCAGATGTTAACCTCGGAGAAATTTTGATGTCTGAAAATCACATAGGCGGAGAAGATGCGATTATTGAACTTTCAAATGATGAATTAAGCGGAGGTGATGATGATTTGCAAACAAATGTGTCAGGAATTTTACATGGCTCGAGAGATGTGTTTTTATCAACAGCAGGATATACTTTCGGTCCTATGAGATTCAGGTTAAGAGGATATGACAATAAATATTCTGATTTACACATGAACGGTGTGCAAACTAATGATATGGAATCAGGGCGTGCAGTTTGGGCGTATTGGGGAGGATTAAATGATGCCGTGAGAAATTCTGAAACACATAAAGGAATTGCTGAGATTGATTTCGGTTTCGGAGGAATAGGCGGATCAACAAATATTAACACCAGAGCATCGCAAATAAGAGTAGGAACGAAGTTTACTTACTCTTTCACAAACAGAAACTATTATCACAGAGCAATGTTTTTACATTCAACCGGGATGATGGAGAATGGTTGGGCATTTGCTTTTTCGGGTTCAAAAAGATATGCGGAAGAAGGTTATACTGAAGGAACTTTTTATGACGCTTATGCCTATTTTGCGGCAGCCGAAAAAAAGTTTAACGATAAACACAGTATAGGTATTGTTGCGTTCGGTTCTCCTTCAAAAAGAGGCGGAAGAAGTGCAACAACACAAGAAGTTTATGATTTAACAAGCGGATTGTATAACGGACATAAAAAATATAATCCTAATTGGGGGTGGCAAGACGGGGAAAAAAGAAATGCAAAAATTACAGACTCTCATACACCGATGTTTATTTTTACGCATTATTGGGATATTGATAATTCAAGCAAATTACAAACATCACTGTCTTACTCAAGAGGAAAATATAATAAAACTTCTTTAAATTGGTATGAAGGAGCAGACCCGAGACCTGATTATTACAGATATTTGCCGAGTTATATGACAGGTGAAGATGCAATTACAAGACGAACTGAGGAATTCCAAAACGGTGAACGACAAATAGATTGGGATGCAATGTATCAAGCAAATTATACCAGCTTTGATACTATTTATGATGCTGACGGAATTGTCGGAAATACATTGACAGGAAGAAAATCTCAGTTTATTGTTGAAGACAGAAGAAATGAAAATAACCAATTTCAATTTAATTCTGTTTATAAAAAAATGTTGAATGATAATTTTAAAGTAACAGCAGGAATTCAACACAGATATTATAAAGCACGACATTATAAAACCTTGCTTGATTTATTAGGAGGAGAGTTTATTGTTGATATAGATAAATATGCCAGCAGAGATTTAGCCGGAGAAGGTGTTGATTTCAATGATATCAGATATCCTAATAATATTATTGATGAAGTAGGAGAAGTTTTCGGAAATGACTATTATGCCACCGTTAATTATTCGGAATTATGGGCACAAGCATCTTACAGTTTGAATAAATTTGACTTTTATTTCACAGGAAACGGTTCTTATACAAATTTTTGGAGAACAGGTAATATGCAAAACGGAAAATTTCCTGATAATTCTTTCGGAGATTCAGAAAAACCGGCTTTTATTAATTACGGTGTAAAATTCGGTTCTACTTATAAAATATCCGGTATGCATTTTTTACACGCAGATGCTGCATATTTAACAAAAGCTCCTGATTTCAGAAACGCATTTGTATCTCCCAGAACAAGAAATCAAATTGTTGACGGTTTAACAAGTGAAACTATTCTTTCTGCACAAGGAGGTTATGTTTTGCAATCTTCAAAACTAAAAGCAACTCTTGATGTTTTTTATACCGAATTTAAAGACCAAACAGAAGTAAGAAGTTTTTATTTTGACGAATATAACAATTTTGTAAATTTTGTAATGACCGGAATTAACAAAACGCATCAAGGTATTGAACTCGGTGCTGAATATACAATATTGCCGGGTTTATCTGTTTACGGTGTAGGGTCTTTAGGTTATTACAGGTGGACATCTCGCCCGAGTTTCAGTATTTATGTTGATAATAGTGCCGAAGTACAGTATAATAAAGAAACAGTTTATGCTGAAGGCTTTTTAATAGGAGGAACTCCTCAAACAGCCTATTCGGCAGGATTTAAATACTTTGCTCCGAAATATTGGAGGGTAGGAGTAAGTGCTAATTACTTGGCAGACAGATACCTTTCATTCAGTGCTTTAACCAGAACTGTTGATGCCGTAAAATATACTGACCACTCTACCGATGAATATACCGCTTTAATTGAACAAGACAGGCTTCCGGATTCGTTTACTGTTGATGCATTTATAGGAAAATCTTTCAGGTTTGATTATAAATATTATTTGAACATAAGTTTAAATGTTACTAATATATTAAATAATACAGATATAATTACCGGAGGTTACGAGCAAGCCAGATTAGATTTGGGTAACTATGATAAATTTCCGCCGAAATATTATTATTTTTCCGGTTTACAGTATTATTTAAACATAAATTTCAGATTTTAAATTAATTATATATCGATATGAAAAATATTATTAAAATAACTATAGTTTTCGCATCTGTTTTTGTTATAATAAACGGATGTGTAAAAGAAAATTTTGATGTTACTCCCGAATATGTTACAACTTGGCAGGCAAACACTTCAATTTCTGAGCTAAGAGCAATGTATGTAAACGAACCTGTTTTAATTACAGAGGACATTATTATTAAAGGTGTCGTAATTTCAAGTGACGAAAACGGTAATTTTTATAAAGAATTATTTATACAAGAAGGAAAAAGCGGAATAGGAATTGAAATTGACCAAACCTATCTTTATGAAAAATATCCGATAGGGAAAATGGTTTATGTTAAATGTAAAGGTCTTTATTTAGGAATGGATTATGATGTAATGAAACTTGGCTCAAATACTGCGATTGACAGAATTAAAAGCGTGGAAGTTGATGATTATATTGATATTTCAACAGGCGGAACTCCGGCTGAACCGATGGTAATCACACTTGATAATTTAGCAAATGCTGATTCTTTAATAGGTTCACTTATTAAAATTGAAAATGTGCAATTTGATGATCCTCAGCAAACCTATGTTGCTGCGGGCGAACATTATGCCGAAAGGTCAATATCTGATTGCAGCGGAAACAGTATAATTTTAAGTACAAGTGAATATGTAGATTTTAAAAATGATTCTTTACCGGCAGGTAACGGAACAATAAGTGCGATATTAAGTAAATTTTCCGGAAATTATCAGTTAAGAATTAATTCCGGAAATGATGTAAATTTTATCGGTACACGTTGTGCTAAACAGAATAAACAATAAAAATAAATATTATGACAAAATATATAAAAATTACGTTATTTATAATTATAAGCATGGTTTTACTATCATCATGTATTAATAATAAATTTAATGAACCGGATGAAGCCGTTTACAATACTGACATTGAGGCAACAACAACTATTGCCGAATTAGTAAACTTATACGAGGGAGCATTAACCTATTTAGATACAAATGTTGTTATCTCAGGAACAGTTATTGCAAACGATAAAACAGGAAATTTCTACAAATCAATTGTAATTCAGGACAGTACGGCAGGAATTGAAATAAGCCTTAATGCTTATGAATTACATAATACATATCACATCGGTGATTTGATTTTTGTAAAGTGCAACGGCTTATATCTCGGAGAATACGGAGGAGTAGTACAATTAGGAGCTGAATATGAAGGCGGTATCGGCAGAATTGAAGAGCCTATGATTAAAGATTATTTATTTAAATCTGAAGGCGGAATACCGATAAAACCTAAAACTTTTTCATTAGCGGCACCTAATGCTTCTTATGTTAATCAATTGGTTATTTTAAAAGATGTTCAGTTCGGTTTGAATTCTCTCGGAGAAACATACGGAGATGCCGAATTTCAATTAGACAGAGATATTCCTGTTGAAGATTGTGACGGTAATTCTGTTACTGTGAGAACAAGCGGTTATGCAGATTTTGCAAGAGACACAATTGCAACCGGTAACGGAAACATGATTGCCGTACTAAGTATTTATAACGGCCAATTTCAATTAACCCTGAGAGATCCGAGCGAAGTTGTTTTTAATAACAGTCGTTGCGGTGCCGTATTTCAAGAAACATTTGAAGGAAACTTGGGAGCTTTTAATGCGTACAGTGTTATCGGCGATAATCAAATCTGGGAATACAGTTCTTCTTTTGATGCTGCCGTAATGAGCGGGTATGACGGAGGAAATTTTGCTAACGAAGACTGGTTAATTTCAAATGCAATTGATTTGTCCGGATATCAGAATATTGTGCTTAATTTCCGTCACGCATGGAATTATAGAACATCAAACGGAACCAACGATGTTGAAGTATATATGTGTACTGATTATGACGGAACAAGTAATCCTAACACAAGCGGAACATGGACAAAATTAACCGGAATAAATTATCCTTCCGGTTTCGATTGGACATGGGTTAGCTCCGGAGATGTTGATGTTTCAGCATTCGGAGGAAGTGCAAGCGTATTTTTAGCATTTAAATATAGAAGCTCCGCAACTGATGCCAGCACATGGGAAATTGATAAAATTTCAATCTCAATACCCTAAAATCTTATTGTTTTGAAAATAAAAAAACCGACAAGTTTATTTTGTCGGTTTTTTTGTGTTTTTAAATTTAGTTCGATAGAGGGAATGATTATTTATTTGTATTCCTAATGTGAATAATTTCAGCAGCAATACTTACTGCAATTTCTGCGGGTGTTTCGCTTTTAATTGTTACGCCTATCGGAGCAGAAACATGTTTGAAGTCATCTTTTTTAAAACCTTCTTTTTCGAGTAAAGAGTAAATTTCTTTTACTTTATTTTTGCTGCCCATCATACCGAGGTATGCAACTTTTTTGTTTAATAATTTTGAAAGTATTTTTTTATCGTTTGCATGGCTGAAACTTGCAATAATAATATAAATATTTTCTCCTTCCGGAATATAACTCTCAATATCGTCATATTTTATTATATGTTTTTCATTTGCATCTTTGTTTGCAACAAGTGTGTCAAGTTCCGGTCTGTTATCATAAATTTTAACGTAATAATCTAACATTTTCATTTGTTTTGATAATGCAAGCCCCACGTGTCCGCCTCCTATTATATATACAAAATGTTTATAACCTATAACTTCTTTATATATATTATTTACAAACTCATACTGCCCCGGAATTGTAGCCCCGGCTTTAGAGCGAAATTCGGCAGTGCTGATTTTAACCGTTATTTCATCTTTTAAAATTGCATGCCCGGCAATTTCTTGAATATTATCAATATGAATATCATAAAGAGGGTATAAAATAACTTTGTTTTCTCCTGAACATATCATTCCTGAACTGTGCATTTCATCATCTGTTCTGTGAATTTGTTCATGTATTTCGGGTTTGGTAATGTTTTCTGCTAACATTTTTTCAGCTCTGTTAACCATTTTATGCTCAGTTGCACCTCCGCCTATTGAACCGTATCTTTTACCGTCATTAACAACCAGCATTTTAAACCCTTGCCTTCCCGGACTGCTGCCTTTGTTTTCAACAACTATGAGAAGTACTAAATTCTTTTTTTGTTTTAAATTTATAAGTATTCTGTTCCAAATATCCATTTTTTAAAAGGGCTAATAAGTTATTAATGATAAAATTTATATTTTAAACCTTATTCTGAAAATACCGTCACTATAAGAAGTTGTTGTTATTCTGAAATTTGAAATTTCCCTTGTATTTGAAATGTGTTTTCCAATGCACGGACAATCGTCATAATCTCCTACGCTTATAATTCTTACGGTCGGATTTTGTTCTTTTGTTATCCTTTTAAGATTGAATTTTTTATCAGCTTCATCAAAACTCATGAAACTTTCTGTTACGTCATATTCTTTATTAATAACTTCTTTAATAGTGTCATTAAGTTTTTTTATCTCATCTTCCGTAGGTTCTTGCTCTAATTTAAAATCACATTTTGATTTTTTTCTTTCTATATGGCAATTTTCCGAACGTTCACAACCGAACATTTTCACCATAGTTCCGTTTAGTATATGCTCAGCTGTATGCATCGGTGCATAATAGTCTTTTTTTTGTTTTTCTTGAATCATAATTTAAAATAAATTTTCACCAAATTTAGAATTTTTATGATATGAAGCGAAAAAAAATGTATTTTTATACAGTTTTAAAGTTAATAAATTTTTATGTATAAAGAGAACCTTTTAAAAGGAAAAACAGTTTTAATTACCGGCGGAGGTACAGGTTTGGGGAAATCAATGGCAGAAAGATTTTCTGAACTCGGAGCAAACTTAGTCATAACAAGCAGGAAGTTTGAAATTTTAGAGAAAACAGCACAAGAAATTTCAGAAAAATTCGGTAATCCTGTTTTACCCGTGCAAACAGACGTAAGGAAACCATTTCAAAACGAAGATGTTATTAATAAGGGAATTGAAAAATTCGGCAAAATTGATGTTTTATTAAATAATGCTGCCGGTAATTTTATCAGTCCGACCGAATTGTTAAGTTACAAAGCTTTTGATACAATTGTTGATATTGTTTTGAAAGGAACATATAATTTTACGCTCGCAATGGGAAAGTATTGGATAAAAAACAAAATGCCGGGTACTGTATTGAATATTGTAACAACCTATGCATCTACCGGCTCGGGGTATGTTGTTCCGTCAGCAATCAGTAAAGCAGGTGTTTTAAATCTTACCAGGTCATTAGCTTCCGAATGGGGTAAATATAAAATAAGGTTAAATGCAATTGCACCCGGACCTTTTCCTACAAAAGGAGCTTGGGACAGATTATTTCCCGACAATTCGTTTGAAGAAAAGTTAATAAATAAAATTCCGTTAAAAAGGGTAGGAGAGCATAGTGAACTTGCAAATCTTGCAACATATTTAATATCTGATTTTTCAGGATATATAACCGGCGAAGTAGTAACAATTGACGGGGGAGAATGGCTCGGCGGTGCCGGAGAATTTAATTGGCTTGATTCTGTTACAAAGGAACAATGGACAGCAATCGGAAAAAGAATTAAAGAAAATAATCGAAAATCATGAAAATAAACAACATCTTTTTTTCAGATAAAACAGGTAACCTTTTTGAAAAATGTGTTTTTTGTGAGGGCAATATTTTAAAGTATGAAAATGGTTACGTAATTGAAAAGGCATTTAAATACAACGAAAAAACAAAGTCTTTTAAAATGATTTTTGAATATGCACTGTGTTCTGAATGTATCAAAAAATTATCATCAGAAATGTCAAAAGAAAGTACCGAGAAAATTCAAAACTATTTAAGTTCTTTTCGATCAAACCTTAATGTTGTTTTCGATAATGAGGCTGTTATTGAAGAAAGATTAAAAACTTGTATGGTTAAAAATAAGAATGTGCAAACATCAGAAGAGTATCAAATTGCAGGTTTTTTCTTGAAAGATAAAATGCTTGTTTCTGATATGTTCCCGTATGCAGTGGGTGACGAGGCAATTGAAGAAATTCAAAATTTAATTTCGGAGAAAACAAGAGATTTTTCAAATAAATTCAAAGATTTGATTTTACCTCCGGATGTAAGAGAAAAATTTCCGAAAGACAGAGTTGTTATATTTTGAAGAATTTTCTCAGAAAAATAATTATTAACAAAGATATTAACAGTTTTGGTAAACTTTGTAATACAAAATAAGCTCTGCTCTTTACTTTTTGCATTGTTAATTATACTAAATTCATGTAATGTAAAATTTACGCATTGTCCTTGTTAATACACGATTCAGAACTGTGGTATAATTTTTGGAATATAATAATTGAAATAAAAAAATCAAATATAAATCAAACTAAATAGGAGGAAATTAAAATGAAAAAAATTTTATTATTAATCGCACCCGCACTTTTTATTCTGAGTTCTTGTACAACAACTCGAGTAGTGCATTATTATGATGATGCGTACCCTTCTTCAAAAACAACAACAGTTGTTATCACAGATGATAATAACACAACTGTTGTAGAAAATAATAATGATGAAGGAGTATATGACAACTATGCCGATGAAAATTCTGCCGAAAATAATGTTACTGTTTATACAGATGACAATCAGGGAGATGTTACATATGTTATAGATAATGACGGAGATAGTGATGTTAATGTATATATAAGCAATGATTACCCTTCTTATTCTTCAAGAATCAGAAGATTTCACGGCAGCACATATATAATGTCAGACTATTATAACGATTATTATCGTTACGGAGGTTGGGATTCTTACTATTATCCGAGCTATTATTCATACTACAACTACTATTCTCCATACAGCTACTGGAACTATAGTTATTACAGACCATACTATTACGGTTCGTGGGGACGGTACGGATACAGTGGTTACGGAAGAGGATATAATCACGGATATAATCACGGATATCGAAATGGTTATTATGACGGATATTACGGATACGGAAGTTCTTACGGATACGGAGGATACTATGGAAACTCTTACTCACAATCATACGGTTACAGCAACAATAACTATGCTTACGGAAACAGACACAGAACATCTGTGAGAACAAATAACGGAACAAACAGAAACAGCGTAATAAGAAACAGCACGGTAGGGTCAAATCCTGATTATAACACAAGAACAAATGTGATAAGAAACAGTACAAATTCTAATACCGGAAACACAACAATAAGAAGATCGGACGGAAACAGAATAAATCCGGGAGTAACAAACACAGGAACCAATACTGTTAACAGAAATAACAGAAATACAACAAATTCAAATTTGAATAACAGAACCAATCCGGGAAACAGCACAATTAACAGAAATAGTAACAGAACTAATTCAAATTCAACAAACAACAGATATGATTCCGGAACAAATTCGAACAGAACAACTATAAACAGAAGTTCAAACAGTACAAGTAATTCTTATAACAGAAATACCGGAAACAGAACAGGTAATTCAACAATTAACAGAAGTTCCGGTAACAGCACAAATAACAGCTATAACAGAAATTCAAATTCAATAAGAAACAATAATACGAATTATAACAGAAACTCAAACACAAGAACAAATTCGAATATTAATTCAAGAAGTAATAATTATAACAGAAATAGTTCAAGTTATAACAGACCGAGTAACAGTTCTCGCTCAAGTTACAGCAGCAGTTCTAACAGAAGCAGTAACAGCTCTTATTCAAGACCGAGAAGCAGTAACAGTTCAAATTACAGCAGCCGAAGTTCCGGTAACAGTAACAGACCGAGTTATAACAGCGGAAGCAGCTCACGAAGTTCAGGAAGCAGCAACAGATCAAGTTATAACAGGGGGGGCAATAGTTCACGAAGTTCAGGAAGTTCAGGAAGCAGCAACCGGTCAAGTTACAGCAGCGGCAGCAGCTCTCGAAGTTCAGGCAGCAGTTCACGAAGTTCAGGCAGCAGCTCAAGAAGTTCTTCTTCAAGATCCGGAAGGTAATAAAAATCATAATAGTGTCAAGTCGATATCGGCTTGATACTGTTTTCTTAAAAGTATTGACACAAAATCAATATTAATAGGAAAACTATACCAACTAAAACCTTATAAAAGAAACATTATGTATAAAAAAACAATAATAACGATATCTGTTTTTATCTTTGCTATGATTACGGTTTTTTCTCAAAATCATATTGAAGCTCTGAGATACAGTCAACAATTTTATTCAAGTACGGCAAAATCCGAAGCTATGGGAAATGCCTTATCGGCAGTAGGTGCAGATTTTTCGTCATTAATGATAAACCCTGCCGGAATTGCCGTATTTAACTCAAGACAAGTTGCATTTACACCCAATTTTATTGTAAGCAACACAAAAGCAACACTTTCAGATAACACTATAAATGACGGAAAAATAGGTTTTAATTTTTCAAATATTGCCTATGTTAATACAATTAAAACCAACGGAATAATAAAATCATTCAGTTTAGGTATGGCATATAACAGTTTTAACGATTTCAGAAATAAAACTTATGTTTCGGCAGATAATCAAAACGGTTCAATATTAGATTTCATGATTTATAACGAAAATAATGACAGAGCAAGTATTTTCAGAGAAGATTTAGCATGGAATACATGGCTGTACAATCAAGATTTAACCACCGGAGAATATTGGAGTTTTTTAACAGATGACGGAACATACGGACTTACTCAAACTAAAGAAATAAGAACAAGCGGAGGTGTAGGAGAATTTAGTTTTACTTTAGGGACAAATATTAATGATGTTTTATATCTCGGAGGTACAATAGGTTTTACTTCAGTAAATTATAAATATAAATCTACTTATACCGAAACAAACTTCCCTGCGATTAATGCAGAAATTATCGAAAGTCCGGGAGACAGCACCTTAGTAAACCCTAACAGAATTGAATTTAATGAAACGCTTTATACCGAGGGCAGCGGAATTAATGCTAAATTCGGAATGATCTTTCAGCCTGTAAAGTTTTTAAGAATAGGCGGTGCAGTTCATACTTCAACATTATATGATTTTACCGATGAATACTTTACGTCTATGGATGTAAGATATCCTGTTGCTGATGCAGACGGTAATTCTGAATATAATTCTGAATCTGATGACAATATTTTTGAATGGAGATTAAAAACTCCATTCAGAGCAAATGCAGGAGTTGCTTTTATTTTAGATTCGTATAAGATAGGAAAGTTTTTTACTGTCCCTATGATATTAAGTCTTGATTATGAGTATGTTGATTATTCTTCAGCCGAATTAAGAAATTCATATTTCGATGATTCCGGTAACGATTTCGGTACTGCAAATAACAGAATAGGAAACATCTATAAAGAAACACATAACATAAGAGCAGGTGCAGAATTTAACTTCGGATTTATGAAAGTAAGAGGAGGTTATGCACTTTATTCAAGTCCTTATTCAGCCGATGAAGGTTTTAGTAATGCAAAATCGGTTTATTCGGGAGGCTTAGGGTTTGCATCAGAGCATTCTTATATTGATTTTTCATACTCGTTTTTACCGACAACAGAAAAATTAAATTTATATAATGCAACTGATATTTTTCCTGATAATCCAATCGGAAACATAACAGAGCCGCAAGCAATTGCAGAAAACAAAAAACAATTTTTTAAAGTTACTTTCGGCTTTCGGTTTTAATATATTAAATTTCCTCAATATAATAATTCAAAAATGCAGCTTTAATAAACTGCGTTTTTTTATGTTCTTATCACTCCTGTTTTATAATCTTCCGAAATTGGATTGTGAGATGCGGCTTCAATACCCATTGAAATTATTTTTCTTGTTTCCGTAGGCTCAATCACGGCATCAACCCATAAACGGCTTGCTGCATAATAAGGACTTGTTTGTTTATTGTACCTTTCAGTAATTTCAGATAATAATTCTTCCTGCTCTTTTTCTGAAATTTTTTCCCCTTTTCCTTTTAATGAAGCAATTTGTATTTGCAGTAAAGTTTTTGCGGCACTTGCACCGCTCATTACTGCTAATCTTGCAGAAGGCCAAGCAACAATTAGCCTGGGGTCGTATGCTTTTCCGTTCATTGCATAATTGCCGGCACCGTATGAATTTCCTATTATTATCGTGAATTTAGGAACAACAGAGTTTGCAACTGCATTTACCATTTTTGCACCGTCTTTTATAATTCCGCCGTGTTCCGAACGTTTTCCTACCATAAAGCCTGTTACGTCATGTAAAAAAACTATAGGTATTTTTTTTTGATTGCAGTTCATTACAAAATGAGCACCTTTATCAGCAGAGTCAGAATAAATTACACCGCCGAATTGCATTTCTCCGGATTTGCTTTTTATAATTGTTCTTTGATTTGCAACTATTCCGACAGGCCAGCCCTCAATTTCGGCATAACCGCAAAGTAATGTTTTCCCGTAGTCTTTTTTATATTCTTCAAACTCTGAATTATCAACCAAACGCTCAATAATTTCTCTCATATCGTATTGCTTCTCTCTGTTATCAGGAAGAATGCCGTATATTTCTTTTGGGTCTTTTTTCGGTTCAATGTTTTTCTTTCTATTTAAACAGTATTTTCTTTCGCTGTTACAAGTTTTATCAATTAAACTTTTTATTTTATCAAGTGCATCTTTATCATTATCTGCTTTATAATCTACAACACCTGATATTTCTGTATGTGTAATTGCTCCGCCGAGCGTTTCGTTATCAACATTTTCACCTATTGCAGATTTTACAAGGTATGAACCTGCAAGAAAAATTGTTCCGGTATCTTTCACAATAATTGCTTCATCGGACATAACGGGAAGATATGCACCGCCGGCAACACAATTTCCCATAACGGCAGCAATTTGTATAATTCCCATAGCCGACATTTTTGCATTATTTCTGAAAATTCGCCCGAAATGCTCTTTGTCGGGGAAAATTTCATCTTGCATCGGTAAAAACACCCCTGCACTGTCAACTAAATATATAATTGGGATATGATTTTCCATTGCAATTTCTTGAGCACGTAAGTTCTTTTTTGCGGTTATCGGAAACCAGGCACCGGCTTTTACCGTAGCGTCATTTGCAACAATTACACACATTCGTTCTTTAATGTAGCCGATTACAACAACTACGCCTGCTGACGGGCAACCTCCGTATTCTTTATACATGCCTTCTCCGGCAAATGCTCCTATTTCAATTGTTCTGCTGTTTTTGTCAATAAGATAATTAATTCGTTCTCGGGCAGTCATTTTACCTTTTGAATGCAGTTTTTCAATCTTTTTTTTACCTCCTCCGAGAAAAACATCAGTTAATCGTTGTTTTAAATCAGAAACGGCTAATTTATTAAAATCTTCGTTTTTATTAAATTCTATATTCATCGTAATTATTGAGATATTTAAGCTATAAAAGTAATGAAAAATTGTTTGTTTAACGAATGTTTATTTGCCGGTTTCAGGATTATGATTGGTCATGTTTTTTTTTCTGAATACTGATTATCTTTTTTATAGCAAATTCTTTACAGTGCATTCCGTCATAAAATCCGTCTTTTTTAATATGCAAAATCGACGGATTAAAAGAACCGAATAATGTTATTTTATTTTCTGCGGCATATTTACGAATTTTGTTTTCCGTTTCTGTTACTTTCGGATAGGATTCTTTGACTTTTTTATAAACCAACGGATGATATGGTGTCAGAAAAAAGTTTAGTTCAATATTGTTTTTTAGAATATCTTTACATAACAGATTAAAATTACTCCATATTTCACCTGAAATATTATTGAAGTTTTCGATAGAATATATGTTGCCCGAGATAAACTTTTTTACTTTGTTTTCAATTTCAACGGAAGAAGCTTCTCTATAGTCTTTTCCGTAAACTAATGAACCGTCAGTCAGTTTAGTATTTGTATCGTTTAATTCATTATTTGTTGCAACAGGGGCAGATTTACCTCTGATTATATTCGGCAAGTTTCTGAATGATGCCTGAAAGTATGAAAAAGAGAATAGTTGAGATAAACGATTGTCAATTAGCTGATTGTCTTTGTAACCGGTAAAGCTGTAAAATTCTTTTTTTAACGAAAGCCATCGTTTTTGACCATTGTTTGCATTTAACAACCAAGGGTCAATTCCGATTATTATTCTGTCGGGGAGTACTTCTTGAGTTTTGTACATTTGATAGATTGCAATAATATCTTCAATGCTTGCACCGGTTACACTGTTGTTAATAACAACTTTATTCGGAAAAAGTTTACTGTTCAGTAACATTGTTCTGCTTGAACCTATTATTACAATGTCGGGTTTATAATGTATGTTATTTATTATTTCTTTTTGAAGAATTCGGTCATCATAATTTGAAATATTTGTAGCATTCATTCCTTCGGAAAGAATTGAAGCAATTTTTTTTTCGTAATTTCCGTGAAATAACATTGCACCGTCACCCCAATAATTAACAGACGTTAGAATAACAAGAATTATTAAAGATGATATTGATGTTTTAATAATAAACTTTTTCATGTTAAAATTGGAAATAAATAAATTGATTTTCATTAAAATTACCCATTATCATAATTATTAAAATTATACTGAAATAGAATGAATACCTTATATATTTGTTCTTAATGCCGGAAATATTTGCAAGGGCATATTGTTCTTTACGCCCAATCCACTCAACAAACATAAATGCGAAAATTAAAATAAGTGTATATAAAGCTAATTTAAGATTATAGAAATTAGGGATAGTTAAAGTTGATTTTGAAAAAATTGTTGATAAGTAACTTAAAGCATGGTCAATACTTTTTGCTCTGAAAAATATCCAAGCCAAAACTGTTAAGCCAAAAGTTGTTCCCATTTGAAGGAGTTCTTTTATATTCGGTAAATATCGATTTTGTGCAACGGTATCTGTATTTTTTCTGTTTTTGTTCAGCAAAAGCAAAGGCAAAAAATATAAGGCATTTAATGTTCCCCAAACAATAAAAGTCCAATTTGCACCGTGCCAGAATCCGCTTACGATAAAAATAATGAATGTATTTTTGATTTTCATCCAAATTCCGCCGCGGCTACCGCCTAACGGAATATATAAGTAATCTCGAAACCAAGTTGATAATGAAATATGCCACCGCCTCCAAAATTCTGCAATGTCTCTTGAGAAATAAGGAAATGCAAAGTTTTGTTTAAGGTTAAAACCGAACAGTCTTGCTGTTCCTATTGCAATATCTGAGTAACCGGAGAAATCTCCGTATATTTGGAATGTGAAAAATAAAGCACCTACAATTAGTGTACTTCCGGAATAATCTGCTGAATTATTAAATATTTCATTGGCTATTTGTGCCGAGTTATCAGCAATTACAATTTTTTTAAATAAGCCCCACAAAATTTGCCTTAGTCCGTCAACAGCCTTGTTATATTCAAATTTTCTTTTTTTATAGAATTGAGGCAGTAAGTTTGTTGCTCTTTCAATAGGTCCTGCGACTAATTGAGGAAAGAAACTGACAAATGCGGCAAATGCAATGAAATCTTTTGTCGGTTCAAGTTTTCTTTTATAAACATCTATAGTATAACTAAGGGTTTGAAATGTATAAAAACTAATTCCGACAGGTAGTATAATATTCAATCCTTGCGGATTAACAGGATGCCCAAAGAAACTAAATGCTGTTACAAAATTTTCTAAGAAGAAATTATAATATTTGAAAAATCCAAGAAACCCGAGATTAGCTAATAAACTTATCCAAAGTAATATTTTTCTTTTTGGTTGGTTATTTTCTTTCGATAGTTTAAGTCCAATTGTGTAATCAATCAATGTGCTGAATAATATTAATGATAAGAATCTCCAATCCCACCAACCATAAAAAATGTAACTTGCAACAACTATGAGAAAGTTTTGAAATTTTAAGTTTTTATTAGTTATAAACCAGTACAGAAAAAATACAATCGGTAAAAATATTGCAAAATCTATTGAGTTAAAAAGCATTGACTGTTATATTCTTTTATTGTTAGCTAATTTTGTTTTCTTGTACGAAGTATAGTGACAGTATAAAATTTTGTCCAAATTTAATTAATAATTTTAACTTAGACTGTTGTCTTAATTTTTTTCGGGAATTACATTAGTTATATCTGATTTATTTAAGTACCTTTGTAGTGGATTAAAAATCTTTTGATTTCAATCATGTACTATCATTTTTGTTGATGTGCTTTTTTAAGCAATCTTTCATCACATTTGCAGACTTCATACTTATAGTTGAGTTATCAGTAACCAGTCCCGTCAAAGTACTAACTTTTAGTGCACCTAAGTGCTTATAGTCGAGCGTTTTCGTTTTTTTTTTTTGATGACACCAATTGAATAAAGTATGAATATTAATTCAGACAATTATTATGGTAACAATCGTATTTCTACAGCATTACTTCTTGCGGCAGGTACAGGCAGTCGTCTTTTCCCTTTAACAAAAAATTCTCCCAAATGCCTAACCCTTGTAAATGAAAAGTCAATTCTTGAGCGACTTATCAGTAACTTGAAAAAACAAGGATTTAAACGTCTTGTAGTTGTTACCGGCTATAAAAGTAAATGTATTACGGATATTTTGGGTAATCATTCAGGTGGCTTAAGTATTGAGTACATTCATAGTCCCTTATACCGCACAACTAACAATATATATTCGCTTTGGATGGCACGCAATATTATTAATGAGCCTTTTGTACTGCTTGAAAGTGATTTGGTTTTAAATACCTCCCTGCTTGATGAAATGGTTTTGCCCGGTAAAATAGCCGTAGCAAAAATGCAACCTTGGTTAGACGGAACCACGGTTTCTCTTAATAAACAAAATCAGGTAACTAAGTTCCATAAAGGCACAACAGATACATATACTGATATTCGTTATAAAACAGTTAATATTTACAGCTTCTCGCTTTCATCGTGGCGGGCAATTGTTATGAAGCTAAACCAATATATTTCTGAGGGTAGTGTTAATTGTTACTACGAAACCGTTTTTACTGAAATGGTTGCCGATAAAAGCCTGTTGTTTGAATCGGTTTTGTTCGACCAAAAACCGTGGTACGAGATTGATACTATAAATGATTTAGCTGAAGCAGAAAAACTTTTTCCGGTAGAATTAAAAACACGGGTTAAGTTAGAAAAGACTTATGCATAGTGTTTCAAATTAATATATTATGGGAAATACCTATAAAACACAGGCGGAGAAATACGAATACATATCAAAACAACACGGTGGCTATTATCGGCATAATTTTACCGACCATGCCTATTTATACAATCTCTATTTCCCGCCTAAAGCGGTATTTGCCCACCTTAAAGACAACATTCAGAACTTAGTGTTGAATTACCCCATGGCACAAGATGCACTTGCCGAACTAATTGGTGAAATAATACAGCAGCCCACTGAAAGAATTGTTGTTGGAAATGGTGCTGCTGAAATTATAAAAATATTATCCGGTCATTTAGCAAAAAAAATAATAGTTCCGGTACCTTCATTTAATGAATATGCAAATGTGGCACCTAAAGGGTGTGTAGTCGAATTTCCGCTTGAGTTTCCATCCTTTCAGCTGGATGTAGATAAGTTTGCTGCGGAAGCTATTAAAGCTAAAGCTGACATGGCTGTTGTGGTAACACCCAATAACCCTACATCGATGTTAGTGCCGAAAGCCGATTTAATTCGACTTGCAAAGAAACTGGAAATGCATAATTGCATGCTGATTATTGATGAATCTTTTCTTGATTTTACTGACAACAAAGAACAGATAAGTCTGGAACAAGATATTGATAAATACGCCAATATGGCTATTCTTAAAAGCATGAGTAAAGCTTATGGAATTTGCGGACTAAGGATTGGATATTTGTTAACGGCTAACCTGGAATTTGCAACTGCAGTTCGAAATGGCATTCATATTTGGAATATCAATGGATTTGCCGAAGAGTTTCTGCGTATTTTGCCACGTTATAAACATGAATTTGAAGCCAGTTGCGAACGGGTTAAATCAGACCGAGATATTTTTTATAAAAAGCTGTCGGATATTGAAGGGATGACCGTTTTTAAACCCGATGCAAACTATATTTTTTGTCGTTTGCCCGATACTGCTTTAAGTGGACCGGAAGTAACAAAACGCCTTTTTATTGAATACAATATTTATATAAAAGATAGTGCTGGAAAAACTCAACCTGATGCAACCCGATATATTCGAATCGCAAGTCGCACCAATGAGGAAAACAGTAAGCTTATTGAAGCATTGAAAAATGTAATGTATTTAAAGACCGAATAAGATGAATGACAAACAGCAGCCGGGCATGCTTACTTTTGCCAAAGATTTACCTAATATTTGTTCTTTACTTGGATTATTGAGTGCTGTATTAGGAATATTTTTTGCAATAAAAGGAAATTTTCCGGCAGCAATAATTGGAGTACTTTGGGCAGTCCTGTTCGATTGGTACGACGGAATTATTGCCCGAAAATTGAAAGGCAGGACAAAAATACAAGGTGTTTTTGGAGCTCAACTTGATTCAATGATTGATATTGTGAGTTTTGGAGTTTTACCTGCAATAATACTTTTAAGTTACGGAAATTACAGTATATGGTTTATGCCCGGAGCTTTTGTAATTATTGCTACAAGCACTATACGTTTGAGTTACTTTAATATTTATGGTCTTATCGACAGTAAAACATATAAAGGACTGGCACTTGATAATAATGTGCTTATTCTTGCTTTCCTGTTTCTATTTGAAAGTTTATTCGAGCATTCTACTTTCTCAGTAGTTATTTATATCCTTTTAATGATTCTGTCAGCATTAAACTTAACTTCAATTCCAACTCCAAAATTTGGCGGAAAATGGATTTATGTGCTGGTTTTTTATGTAATTACACTGACATTTGTTTTTGGTTGGATTCTGTATAATAAAGTGTCTTATACTGAAATAGGTTGACTCTTTTTTAAGTTTATTTGTTAATAATTCTCCCCGAAAAGTTATTTCCGAATTGATTTTTTTAATTTTTAATTATTTGAAAAACGATTCATAAAAACTTTTCTCTTTTCATCTTTCAAGTTTGCAAGATACTATTTTTTTGTATTTAGTTTCTTCTTTTTGTAAGATTTGTATTTAACGTTCGGATTTATGTGAATATCAGCAGGTTTTCCCATATTCAAGCTTAAATGCTAAGTCTGCTTCTGTATCTGTTAATCCTGCTGTTGCATCTAATAGTAATTTTTGCAAGTCTTCATTTATGGCATTCCCTTTTCCCAAAACAACTCTTAAACGCTTTTCTAAATCTGATTTATCTGGCAAAGGCATATTAATTACCGTAACATATTTTTCAAGTTCTACGGGAAGTTTAAAAAATGGTGGAAGCAATAAAATATGTTTGTTTAATACTTTAAAATACTGAGTTGATTTACGAAGTTGAACAACAAACTTTTCATCACTAAATTGTTTGTGAGCATCTTCAATAATAAATATTTCTTTATTGTCTCGCTGGGCGTATTCTATGACTTCGACCTAAAAATACAATAGTTTTCAACTATTAAAAGTACATTAGTATTTTCTGTTTAAGTCCGTGATATTTTACAAGATATTTCGTATATTTACGACCCCCACGGCAACACAACAAAAATGCCACACCTCCAAGAACTAAAATACGACTACGCCGACCAAGTAAACGAAGTTACATTAGATGCAGGTCCAACGTAGGACAACATAACAACAAAGCCGTTCGGAATAGCGTCTTCATAACTTCGGTAATAAACACAGCAGCTTGCATATTTACACGAAGAATTTATAGAGATATTATTATTGACAGTCAATATTAAAAGTATCATAAAATATTGTTTTTGACATCTTAATTAAAGCTTATCGGTAATAATTATTAAAACTTTGTTTTTTAAATTTCAATATAATTGTTATAATTGTTTTATCATAAATCTGAAAAAAAGAAATTATGATTATTAAAGAAGTTACAGATAATAAAACAATCAAGCAATTTCATCAAGTTCCGAGAATTATTTATAAAAATGATTCAAACTATATTCCGCATATAGAAAATGATATCGAAAAGAAATTCCAGAAGAAAACTAACAGCTTTTATAACGGAAATAATGCAAAACGCTGGATTCTGAAAGATGATAAAAATAATTTAACAGGAAGAATTGCCGCTTGGGTTCATCCTAAATATTCAAAAAGATATAAACAACCCACCGGAGGTGTCGGATACTTTGAATGTGTTAATAATCAGGAGGTTGCAAACCTTTTGTTTGATACGGCTAAAAGCTGGTTAGAGGAACAGGGAATGCAAGCAACGGACGGACCCATTAATTTTGGTGAACGTGACCAATTTTGGGGTTTATTGGTTAAAAATTTTATTGCACCCAATACTTATGCAATGAATTATAATCCGGAGTATTACGTTTCGCTTTTTGAAACTTACGGTTTTCAAGTTTATTACAACCAATTAATGTATCATCGTTTATTGAGCGACCCCGCACAAGATGTTTTTATAATAAAATCAAAAGAACTTGTAAAAGACCCGAACTTTGAATGTCGAAACATAAGAGGTGTTAAATTAGAAGTTGTTGCACAAAATTTTGTTGATGTTTATAACGACGGTTGGGGACATACACGAAAAAACTTTAAAAAGCTGGAATTACCCTTTGCAGTAAAGATGTTAAAATCAATAAAGCCGGTTATTGACCCCGATATTATGATTTTTGCTTTTTATGATAACAGACCTGTGGGAATGTTTATAAACCTTCCGGAGCTTAATCAAATCTTCAAATATTTGAACGGAAAAATGAATTTATTCGGGAAATTGAAATTTTTGTTATATAAAAAAATAAAACCGCCCACAACAATGTATGGTTTAGTTTTTGGTGTTGCTCACGATTTTCACGGTAAAGGTGTTGAGGGTGCAATGATAAAATTTGCAGAAGAAAATGTTGTTCCTTTAAACCGATATGAAGATTTAATTTATACTTGGATAGGTGATTTTAATCCGAAAATGATTAAAGTTTGTGAAAACTCGGGAGGAAAACAATACAGAACTTTTTCAACCTATCGTTATTTATTTGACAGAAACAAATCTTTTGAAAGAGCAACTCTTGATGAATCTTAAAGTTTAAATTATATGATACTTTTAATTGTTTTTTACATCTTTTTCCCTGCGGTTATTTTGTTTTTAACACAGAAGTTTTCTGCAATGAACAAAATCGGGTCTGTTTTAATTGCTTATTTCTTTGGTCTTGTTTTAGGAAATTCGGGTTTAATGCCTGAAGATGTAAAAAGCATACAAGAACCTTTTTCGGAAGTTTCGGTTTTATTGGCAATTCCGCTTTTATTGTTTTCAACAAATGTAAGGCAATGGTTAAAAGTTGCGGGAAAAACTATGTTTTCAGGATTATTGGTAGGTATTGCAGTTATTATTACCGTAGTTTCAGGTTATTTTATTTTTATGGGTGATGTTGGAAACGGCTGGCAAGTATCAGGTTTATTAACAGGTGTTTATACAGGCGGAACTCCAAATATGGCAGCTATAAAAACTGCTTTAAATGTTGATTCTGATTTGTTTATAGTAACACATACTTACGATATGTTGGTATGCACAATTTTTATAATACTTGCATTATCTGTGTTTCAACGTTTCGGTTTATTGTTTCTTCCGAAATACAAAATCGGCAACGAAACAGATGCAAAAAAGCAAGAAGAATTAGTTGCCGAATTAGAAACCTATGATGATTTGTTAACTAAAAAGAATATTCCGAACATATTAAAAGGAGTTGGTTTATCGGTACTGATTGTTGCTGCGGGTGCAGGTTTAAGTATGGTTGTGCCGAAAGATTTTTCTACCGTTGTTGCTATTTTAACAATTACAAGTTTGGGAATTGCTTTGGCATTAGTTCCGAGAATTAATAAGATACCTAAAACTTTTCATGTGGGTATTTATTTTATTTTAATATTCAGTTTAGTAGTTGCCTCAATGGGTGATTTAACAGCAATCGGTAATATTTCTGCTGAAATCTTTTTTTATGTTGTTTATGTAGTATTCGGAATAACAATTCTAAATTTTATATTTTCTGCAATTTTCAGAATTGATGCTGATACAACAATAATTACAATGACATCACTTATCTTTTCTCCCCCTTTTGTTCCTGTTGTTGCAGCAAAGTTAAAGAATAAAGATATTATTATTTCAGGTTTAACGGTAGGAATTATAGGATATGCCGTAGGCAATTATCTTGGAATATTGATTGCTTATGCTTTAAAATAAAAAAAGCTGCCCTTTTTAGACAGCTTTAAAAAGTTTATTCTTTTATATTAGAACCTGTAACCGATAGAAATTCTTGTTAAAAAGTTTAAAGGGAATACATCTGTATCAAATGTATATGTCGGGTCATCATACTCAAAACCTCCGGCAAAGTTTTTACCTGCCCCAAAACCTATATCAGCTAAAAAACCGCCGTCAGCAACCCATTTATATCCCAATGCCAGACCAACACCTATTGCAGTATATTTATAACTGTATGAACCTGTTCCAAATATATCAACAGTAGAACCGCCATAGTTTGTATAGTTAAAATAAGGGGCAGTATAGAACTTATCTCCGCCTTTATCGGGGCTAAAATAATACTTAAAAAGCACTTTTGAGTTTAATCCGCTGGTATTATCTCCAAATCTGTATCCTATAGCAACTTCGGCTCCTATATTGTCAGAAACAATATATTCGGCAGAAATAGGAATACTTCCGAATAAAGCACTAATCGGATTAATTTTTACTTCAAACTGGGAAAATCCCATAGTAGCAAGCATCATAAATGCTCCTAAAATCATTAATTTCTTTTTCATGATGGTTTATTTCTTTAGTTTATAAAATATTTAGAATGCTAAGTTAGAATTATTTAATTATTTCAAGCAATTTCTTCATTAAACTGTATATTGAGAAACATGAAATATCTTTTTTATCTGAATTTATTACCCATTGTTTCTTTTTTGTTATGTTAATCGTTATTTTATTTAAGGTATTGTCAATAAAAAATCCTTTTCGGTTTAGTGCATTTATTGTTAGCTTATTAATAGTTTCTGAGCTTGAATTATTTATAAGCTTTATCGGATATTTGTTTTGAAACTTAACAGAGAATTCCACTTTATTTTTATCAAAATAAACATTGCCGGTACTAAAAAGATTATTAAAAACATTTTGTAAAATTAAATCTTCAGGTGCTCCTTCGTATATTGTTTTGTCTTTTATTAACCAAACTTTATCGGCATGTTTTAAGGCAATGTTTAAATCATGCGTTGAAAAAATAATTGTTTTGTTTTGTTTTGCAGCAGTTTCTGAAAGTATATTATAAACTGTATATTTATTTTCAATATCAAGAAATGCAGTAGGTTCATCCAACAATATAATATCTGTGTTTTGTGCTAATGCTCTTGCAATCATTACTTTTTGCCTTTCTCCGTCGCTTATTTCACTAATATTTTTTTCTGCTAAATGTAAAATGCCGGTTATAGAGAGAGCCTCTTGTATTATGTTAATATCATTTTCTGATTGCTTTTTTGAAAAAGATTGATGCGGAAACCTTCCTAATTTTACCAAATCAAATACTTTTAAAAAACGGGTATTAATAATTTCTGAAGTAACTATTGATAACTTCTTTGCAGACTCAATTGCCGAATAATTTTCAATGAGTTTACCCTTAATTTTTATTTGCCCCGAAAGTAATTTATGAGAGCCTGCAATTGTATGTAATAATGTGCTTTTACCCGAACCGTTAACGCCTATTAGTGCAATGTTTTCTCCTTTATGTGCAGATAAATTTATGTCGGAAAGTAATATGTTTGATGTTTTTCCGGAAGTATATCCTATTACGGCATCAGTAATTTTTATTTCCCTTTCTCTGTTCATTTTTAAATTGAATTTTTATGTAATTGTTTAAAAATTATAATGATCTCACAATAATTATTAAATTTGTACATTCTCAAATAATAAGCTAATTAAACAGTTTTAGATTGAAAATTATCGTTAAATATAAATTTATTTTAATTCTACTATTCTTCTTTTCCGCAAAAGTTGTTGATGCACAGTTTTATAACGGGCATCAAATGACTTTCGGTAAAAACAGAGTTCAATATTTGAATAAGTATTGGCGTTATCACAGATACGATAAATTTGATACATATTTTTATAAAAACGGCGACAGTTTAAGCATGCAAATTGCCGGAATTGCAGAAGTTAAAATTCCGGATATTGAAAACTTTTTCGGTTACGGTATTCAAAAGAGGTTAATTTTTTTATGTTATAAAAGTTTGTCGGATTTTAGGGAAAGTAATGTCGGTTATGACTCGGGAAATGAAAATTCAAATATAGGAGGTGTTACAAAAATAATTGATAATAAAGTTTTTATTTATTATGAAGGAGATAAAAAGAACCTTGAAAAACAAATTGTTGAAGGTATAACAAAAGTGTTGATTAATGACATGCTTTACAGCGGAAGTTATACAAAGAAATTTACAAATTCCACATTAATTGAACTTCCTGAATGGTACGAAGAAGGCTTAATAAGTTATTTAAGTGAAGAATGGAGTTTTGAAATTGAGAACAGAATAAAAGACGGTTTTCGTTCAAAGAAGTTTAAAAAAATAAACCGATTAATAGGCGAAGATGCAAAATTTGCCGGACATTCTTTTTGGTATTTCATAGGAGAAGCATACGGAAAAGATGTTATTCCGAGCATTATTTATCTTACCCGAATTAATAAAAATTCTGATTTGGGTTTTAAGTATGTTCTCGGGCTTTCAATAAAAGAACTTTCTCCTGTTTGGAAAAATTTTTATGCAGAAAGGTTTGACAGTTTCACGGAAGAAACAATATTGCCGGATAAGTCAACAGATATTTTAAAAGGAAAGAAAAACACAGTTTACCAAAGAGTAAAAATAAGTCCTGACAACAAGTATATCTCTTATGTTGCAAATCAATCAGGGAAGTTCAAAATTTACCTTTACGATAAAAAAACAGGCAAGCAAAAAACTGTTATAAAAAAAGGTCATAAATTAGACCAAATTACAGATTATTCTTACCCTGTTCTTGCATGGCATCCTTCCGGTAAATTGTTGTCTTTTTTTATTGAAGAGCAAGGTCGTTTGCGGATGTATATGTATAATGTTGAGGATAATGAATTAAAAAGAAGAAATATAATGTACTTTGATAAAATACTTTCAGCCGATTATTCGGATGACGGGTTTTTAATAGTATTTTCTGCCGTAAAAGATGCACAAACAGATATTTACATCTATAATGTTTCAGCTTCAAATTTTGATAGAATTACAAATGACAACTATGTTTATTTAAATCCGGAGTTTGTTGATAAATCAAGAAAGATAATTTTTTCTTCCGACAGGGATAATATTTTTGAAAATAATGATTATTACAGCCCGAAAGATTTATTTATTTATGATATTAAAAAAAATGAGTTTTTCAGGTTAACAAATACTCCGTATTTTAACGATACACATCCTATTGAGGTAAAAGAAAACAAATATTCAAGCTTAACTGATAAAACAGGAATTATAGGAAGACAAATTATAGAATATGACAGTACCGTAAGTTATATCGATACGGCAATACATTATCGTTACTTTACAAACGACTATCTAACAACTGATTACACGTCAAATATTGAAAGTTATGATATAAATAAAAAAGATAAATCTTCCGCAGAATTGATTTTTAACAGAAACCGATTTCATATTTATAACGATATTTTCAGTTATCAAGAAAAAGAGAATGTAGCGAAAACGTATTTCAGAAAAATATTTACGGAAAAAGTAAAATATAAAGACAGCATCAATAAAATAGAGAAAGAAAATGAAAGAATTCAGCAATTAAGATTAGACAGTCTAAGAAATAATCCGCCTTCAAATTTATTACATCCTGACAGCATTCCCGTTGATATTAATAATTATGTTTTTGAAACCGAAAGAAACATAGAATACTATAAATTAAATCCTATTATTGATACTGCGCTTGAAACTAATGAGGATTCTTCCGAATTTTTACCTACATATAATTATCTTACAAACTTCTATACAAATCATATTGTCCAACAAGTAGATTTCGGTTTACTGAACAGTTCATACCAAGCATTTACCGGAAGTGCTTTTTATTTTGTGCCGGGGGTAAATATTTTTACCAAAATAGGGATTTATGATTTATTTGAAGATTACAGAGTTACCGGCGGTGTTAGGCTTGGTGCAAATTTAGACAGCTATGAATATTTGTTCAGTCTTGAAAATTTAAAATACAAAATTGACAGGCAATATATTTATCATCGTCAAACATATACCAATAAGCTCACAAACAGCTACGGTTACTATTACTTATGGAAGATGTATTCAAATGAGGGGATGTATATTTTAAAATATCCTTTCAGTCAAGTAGCATCGGTAAAAGCAACATTAAGTTTAAGACACGACAGGGTAGTTTTTTTATCTACTGATATGGCAACTTTGGCTGAGCCTTCACAATATCAATTTTTTTCAGGTGCTAAGTTAGAATACAATTATGATGATGTTAAAAGTTTAGGCACAAATTTATATGACGGAACTCGCTTTAAAATATTTACCGAATTTTATCAAGAAGTAGATCAGAATTATACAAACTTATTGGTTTTAGGTGCTGATTTCAGGTTCTATAAAAAAATCCACAGAAATTTAATTTTCGCAGGACGTGCTGCAGGAAGTGCATCTTTCGGAAAAAGCAGATTATTATATTATCTCGGAGGTGTTGATAATTGGTATGTTATTAACCCTAACAAAATGCAGTTTGATAATTCTGTTGATATTAATGAAGAACAACAATATGTTTATCAGGCAGTTGCTACAAATATGAGAGGTTTTATTCAAAATGCACGAAACGGAACAAACTTCGCAGTTATTAATAATGAAATTAGGTTTCCGATAGTAAGATATTTAGCAAACAGACCTTTAAACTCAGCTCTTTTAAATAATTTTCAAATAATCGGTTTTGCAGATGCAGGTGCTGCATGGTCAGGCTTATCTCCTTTCGACCCCTTAAATGCTTACAATACTGAAACTGTAAAAACAGGTCCTGTTACGGTAATTATTGATAAAAACAGATGGCCCGTTATTTACGGATACGGTTTTGGGCTGAGAAGTAAAGTTTTCGGTTATTTTGTACGCTTAGATTGGGCAAGAGGATATGACAGCGGTGTGTTATTACCTCGAATTTTTTATTTTTCTTTAAATTTAGATTTTTAAACAAGCTTATAAAAAAAAATCTTTAAATGATAAATGATAAAACAGTTGCAGTTGTTGTTCCGGCTTATAACGAAGAAACTCAAATAGGTATTGTTATAGAAAATATGCCCAATTTTGTTGACAGAATTATTGTAATAAATGATTGCTCAAAAGATAAAACTTCCGATGTTGTTCAAAAATATATTCAAGATAACAATAGAGATTATTCTCATCCTAAAATTAAAAAAACTGAGTTAGTTAAAACACTGTATAATCATGCTGATTTTGTAGTTCAGGAAATATTTGAAAAAGAAAAAAATAATCTTACATCTTCCGAAATTGCAAATGAGCATCAAGAAAAAGACCGAATTATTTTAATAAATCACAAAAAAAACGGAGGAGTAGGAGCAGCTGTTGCTACCGGTTTTCAGTGGTGCAGAGAAAATAATATTGATATTACCGCAAAAGTTGACGGCGACGGACAAATGGACCCTGCTGAATTATATAATATTTGCAAACCCGTTGCAGAAGAAAATATTGATTATGTAAAAGGTAACCGATTGATACATAAAAGTTCAAAACTTGTAATACCCGAGATAAGATATCTCGGCAATTCAGTTTTATCAATAATGACAAAAATTGCAAGCGGTTATTGGGCGGTAAGCGATACCCAAACTGCTTTTACTGCAATTTCAAGAAACGGATTAAATTCAATTCGTTTAGATAAGCTTTATAAAAAATACGGTTATCCGAATGATATTTTGGTAAAACTAAATATTGCTTCATGCACTTTGAAAGAAGTTGAAATTAAACCTATTTATAATGTAGGCGAAAAATCAAAAATGAAAATTTTGAAGTTAATTCCGCGACTTTCATTTTTGTTGTTTAAATCATTCTTTAAACGTTTGTTTGTAAAATATTTTTTCAGAGATTTTCACCCGCTGTTTTTCTTTTATATATTATCGTTCCTTTTATTTTTAATTGATATTCCTTTTATTGTAGAGTTAATAAAAAATTATACGGTAAAAGGTGCTGCAACACAAGAAAGTTGGTTGATTATATTCATATTCTTAACAATATCTTCCTTGCAATCATTATTTTTTGCAATGTGGATGGATATTCAGGATAATGAAAAATTATATAAAAGATAAATATTGATGAAAACTAAATTGTTGTTCAATATTCTGCTTTATTTATCATTAATTTTTCTCGTAGTATATTTGTACAGGCTTAATGTTGATGAGGTTAAGGGCTTAGATGTCAATGTGTTATATTTGCTGGTATCATTGTTATTTCTTTGGGGCGGTTTTTATTTAAGTACATTGAGCTGGTGGTATGTATTAAAAAAACATAATATAAATATCTCAAAAAGAACTTCTTTAAAGTCACACGGTCTTTCTGTTTTTGCAAAATACATCCCGGGAAAAATTTGGGTTGTGTTAGGTCGTGCGGCAAAGGCAACTGAGCAAAAATATTCTGTTAAAACGGCATCTTTTGCTTCTTTAAAAGAGCAGTTGTTATATGTTTGGCTCGGTTTATTGATAAGTGCACTTCCATTGTTTTTGTACAGAGGGATTGATATTTTTTCAATAAGCGTTTCGGTTTTATTTGTCGGAATAAGTTTTATTAATTTTTCTGATAAATTCAGAATTTTTGTAATTTGGTCTTTGAAAAAAGTTTTAAAAAAAGATATTGAAATACCGCATATATCATTTAAAAAGAATTTAAAACTACTTGTATATATTTTTATTTATTGGACTTCCTGGATTATTGCTTTCTACTTTTTATCTCTTTCATTATATCCCGATACAACCGTTCAAATAGGATTTATTTTTCCTCTCAGCGTAACTATAGGTTTATTGGCTGTTATTGTTCCCGGCGGAATAGGTGTAAGGGAAGGAATAATGGTTACATTTATGGTGCTCAGCGGGATGCCTGTTGAAATTGCGGTAAGTATTTCGGTAGTTTCCAGAATTTGGTATATAAGCGGTGAATTATTTATTTTCTTATCGGCAGTTTTTGTTAAAAAGAGCAATTAAAAAGTATCTGTATATTTCTCGGAATAATTATTATAAATACTGTTTGCTTCATTAATTAATGCCGATTTATATGAAATTCCTTGTTTTTTTGCTTTTCTCTCAACTTCCTTTTTCCACGAAGAGCAATTATTAATGTAACTTGTATAGTGATTTATTTTCAGCTGTTTAAAATATTTTCCGGCTTTATGTTCTTTAATTATGCTCTCGGCATATTTTGAATATATGCTGTCTGTGTTTGTGCTAATATTTTCTTGGTTTTTCAAAATACTGTCTGACAGTGATTTGTTGGATTTTACATCTTCCAATATTGCATTTACCAACATTTCATCAGTAATTACGGCATTTCTGTCATTTTCATGAGTAAATTCATAAATCCCTTTCCTTGCTTTGTCATAATCAGGTCTTTGTGCAATTTTCCAATATTTGCAAGTTGCATTTAAATGTAAGAAATTTTCCCAATAGGCTTCTTTGCTCATCCACCAAAAGTGAATTGCACCTTTGCGATATTGCTGTATTTGAAATTGATTAAAAGCCGTTAAAGTAAACAATATTGTAATTGTGATTATATTAATAATTTTGTTCTTTTTTACTTGTGTAAGCAAAGCTGCTAACGGAATTGCCGTCAAACCGTACATATCAACCATTGATCTTTGTCCGAAAGAACCTCCGAACCACCAACTCCACCACGATGAAAGTATATAAATATTTAATATCAATACAGTTAATATTGCTGTTGAAAATTTGTTTTTATCTTTAAATAAAGCAAAAAAACCGAATGTTGCAAAAAGCATTAAAGGAGTATATATAAACCAACCTTTTTTATAACTGAATAAAAAGTTTGTGATTTGGGGGTTATTAAAAAAGAATTGTTCGTTCGATTCTCCGTATGAAAAATATAAAATTTTACCTGAAACATAAAACCAATATGCAAATTGAGGTATCCAAATAATTACGAAAGATAAAACCATTACCAAAACTAAGTGCCAATGTTTCAGCAAATTGGCGATACTTTCTTTTAGGGTTTTGAAATTTGTAACACCGTATAACGGAATTAATAATAATATAATAATATTTGTAGGTCTTACTAAAGCAATTAATCCGCCTGTAAGACCTAAGAAAATTGAATTTTTAATGTTTTTAGAATCGTGCCATTTTATTAATAAATAAACAAATAAAGTAATTAAAAAGAAGTTGTATGAATGTGACATCGGAGCTTCGTATGTAACATAATAAAATAAGTTTGTTCCTGCTCCGATAAAGAATAAAGTAAGTGCCGTAATTTTATCATCATAAAATTTTAAAAGAACTTTTCTCAGAATAAACAGTGCTAAAATGAAATAAATATATGCACTAAATGTTAATGCGATATGATAAGGCAAACTGTATCCGTCAGCATTATATTTAGGGTGTATTTTTGCAACGGCATGGCCTATAAAAAAGAAAGGACTGTATAAAATTGATAAACCTATTGAAGTTTTAATTGTTTTTTTACCTTTCGGCGACTTCATTGTCCATATCCATTTATTAAAATCAATTTCATTGTTTTTTTCAGTAAATTCAAATGATAAATCGTTATAAATAAATGTTGCCGGCAAGTATGCGTAATATGATTTTATATCCCAAACAATTACCCCTTCGTCTTTTGAATAATTATGATGATTAAAATTTACAAAGGGTATAGCGATTATAAATAAAAGGATTACATATTTACTGTGTAAGTTTTTTTTCAATCTTTCCGTAAAGTTCATCAGGTTTATTGTGTAAGAAATAATAACGAAATTTTTAAAATGCAAATATATGAATTTAAAGTTTTAATTATTAATTTCACGATTTATTGTTGAGAATGTAAATGTCTTGAAATGAGTGTGTCAAAAAAGCTTTTTTATATATTAACTGTATTTATTAATCTGCTTCTGGTTTTTGCAACGTTTTCTTCGATGAAAGAAGGAGATTTTAGAACATATTTTAATTCGGACACTTTATATTTAGGTTCATTATATAAAGATATTTTTATTGACGGAACAGGTTTTAAAGGTTGGTACTTAAATGCTGCACCAAACTTTTTTCCGGATATGTTTTTGTACTTTATTGTCAACTTTCTTTTTAGCGATTTTAGAGTTGCGTACATTGTATTTAGTTTTGTACAATACTTCTTAATCTTATTTCTGTTAAATGTTTTACTTAAATCAATAAATAAAGAAATAAAAAATGAGTACTTGGTTTTATTAAATTTATTATTCCCGATTTTTTTGTTAGTTGCCTTAATTTCAGGTAATTATTTATATACATATTTTGTTTTTAGCCATAGTTTTCATACCGGAGTTTTTATCAATTTCTTATTAGCATCAATTCTTTTTTTCAAAAGTTTCAAAAGTAATAATATATTCTTTTTATTGTTGCTCAGTATCATCACCATCATCGGAACATATAACGACAGACTTTTTTTGGTCTTATTTTCAGTTCCGGTATTGTCAGTATTTCTGTTTAATTTGTTTTTTATAAAGAATAAGCAAATAAAAATAAGCGGTTTTGCGGTTATTTTGTCAACTGTTTTATCATTAGTTCTGTTTAAATATACGAATACAAATAATGTTTTTACATGTATCAGTTTAGATCAAAAATATATGAACTTTGATAATATCCTTATATCGCTTGATAATTTAATAAGCCAGCATATAAGATATATTAAAGAACTAAGGTTACAAGGTTTTATTTCGATAATTGCAGGTATTAACTTTTTTATTTTACCTGTTTTTATTATAAAAAAGTATAAAAAATATAAGCAACATATTTCAGAAAATAAGTTTATTGCTCAGGAGGTTTTTTATTTGGTGTTTATTTTTATTTCAATATTCTTAACCCTTTTTACACCTGTTATTAACGGATATTATTTGGGAGAAGGACATTTGCGATATAATATATTTTCTTTTTATTTGAGTGTATTTAATATTGTATTCTTTCTTTATTTTGTTGTAAAAAACAGAAAAATATACATTTATTCGGTATCGGCAGTTATTTTTATTTTTTATACTTTTTCAATCATAAAAGTTGATAATGAAAAAGGGTTGTTTTCCGGAGTAAAAAAACTTGGGACATTTTATCCTGAAAAGGTTAGAATAATTGATGAATTTGCAGTTGAAAATAATTTAAAATTCGGTTTGTCTGAATATTGGGACGCAAAATATACAATTATGTTTTCAAAAAATAATTTAAGGGTATATACGGTTATAAATGAGAAATTAGATCCGTGGTATCATGTTATGAACAAAAATTGGTATTTTGATTATGATAAAGGAAGATATAACAAACCTTTATTCAGTTTTATTTTAACAAATAAATTCGATGCAAATAAGATAAAAGCTAATTTCGGAGAACCTGTTGACAGTTTGATGTATGAAAACAAAACTATTTTATATGTAATGAATAATATTAAATTCAAAAGGGAAAATAATAAAGCTTATTTGGTAAATGATGAGAAGTGAAGATATAAAATTCTTATTTAACATCTGTCTTTTATAAAATAGTGAGGTCTGTTTTTTGATTCGTTAAAAATTCTTGAAATATATTCTCCTATTATGCCGATGCTTAACAGTTGAAAGCCTCCTAATATTAATATTACCAACATAGTTGAAGCCCAGCCGGAAGCAGTATTTCCGGTAAAAAACATTATTAAAATATAGATTGAATATAAAAAACCGAATATTAATGATGTAACGCCTAATATTGTGCTGAATTTTAACGGTTTTGATGAAAAAGAAGTTATACCGTCAAATGCAAAGCGTAGCATTTTTCGAAAAGTATATTTCGATTTTCCTGTCATGCGTTCCGGAGCTTCAAATTCGATAATTGATTGTTTAAACCCCATCCACTTAATAAGTCCTCTTGTAAATCTGTCTTTTTCGTCAATTTTCAAAAAAGCATCAACGGTTTTCTTGTTCATTAATCTGAAATCGGAAGAAGCATGTTCAATTTTTACATCGGTTAACTTATTTAGGATTTTATAATACCATTTTGAAGTAATTTTTTTCAAATGTTTGGCATCGGCAGTAGAAATACGCCGAGTATTAACAATATCAAAACCTTTTTGAGATTCTTCAATAAGTTTCGGTATTATTTCGGGAGGATGTTGCCCGTCGGCATCCATTGTAATTACAATATCATTTCGAGCTTCTTTTAAGCCTGCGAGTAAAGCTGTTTGGTGTCCGAAGTTTCTGGAAAAAGAGATTCCCTTAACTTTTTTATCTTTCTCCGATAATTTTTGAATTTCATTAAATGTATTATCATTACTTCCGTCATCAATAAAAATACATTCATATTCATAATCAGATAATGCTTCTTTTATTTGAGAATATAAAAGAGATATATTTTTTTCTTCATTATATGCGGGAATGACTATACTAAGTTTCATTTTAACGAGTATTTTAATAATAATAAACTTTTAAACTGTCAATATAAAATTCTGTATTTTTTAAATTGTCAATATAAATTAATAAAGTATCAGTTTCTGCGTAATTTTCAGGAAATTTATAATCTAAATACAATTTGCACCATTTTTTAGAAACAGTGGTGTAATTCGTATTAATTTCAACTTTATGATTGTTAATTTTGCATGCAAATATTGCTTCGGTAAGCGAGTCAGTATAGTAAACGTTTAGCGATGTTTTAATTTTATTGATATTATTTTCTTTTGCTTTCTTCAGAACTTCGGAAAAGATTATTGTTTTTACCGAGTTTGAATCATTTTCTTGATTCTCTTTTATAAATAATGAAAGAGTATTTAAACTGTCAGATTTAAAAAGTTTTTCTTCAGTAAATTTGCAATTTTTAATTGTGTAAATATCATTTATTTTTAAACCCGATTGATATTTTGTTAGAATGTTGTTATTTTTAATTTTATCGGCAACTTCTTCTGATAATCTTATTGCACTTTCTTTGTTTAAATGGCTTCCGTCGTAACTTTCATAACTGTTTTCAATATTAATCCATAAACCGCCGGCATTGAAAAATCCTCTTAAAAAAGTATCAGGTTTAAATTTTCCGACGTTTTTCTCGAGTTCTTCCATATTTATTGAAGAGGGCACAAAAAAGCCGTAAACTTTAATTCCTTTTGATTTCCATTCCTTAACTTTTAGGTATAGGTTATTAATAACTTCCCGTGAAATTTCAGTTTCGCTGAATGTTTTTTTATAACTTTCAAGAGCATGGTAAGGAAAAGGACTGTCATACCACGAAGCTACCCAGCCGTCTTCAATATAAAATTCTTGATGATATTTATTAAATCCTTTTTCTGTTAAATTTTTTCTTATTTGAGCGGGCGAAGTAGGTGCAAAGAAATTTTTTACGGGGAATAAATATTTGTATTCTAATATTTCTTCTTTCTTTTTCTTTAGAATTCTTTTAATATGCCCGTTTTCTGATGCCTTTTTACTTAATGAAAGAGGAGTTATTCCTAAAATTATTATTTTTTCTTTACTGTTTAGATTTATTCGCTTATCAATTAAGTCAAATAATAAATTACTGTGACCGCCTGATGAGAATCCTAAATTAATTGCAGAAGATTTTAATTTACCGCCTATTATTTTTGAGGAAATACCTCTGTAAATCCTTGAGTCTCCGGCAATAATAATGTCATATTTTTCGGAAGTTCTTACTTTGTGAACAAAAAGGGCTTTATATGCTTCGTCATCAATTTTATTATCGGTAATAATTGCAACGGCGGAAGCAAAAATTAGTGAAACTATAATTGTTATGATTACGTTCTTGCTGAGCATACAAGTTTAAAATTGAAAATAAATAAATTCTTCTCCTTTTCCTCTGAAAAATATTATTGCTAATATTAGAATAACAAAGTAAGCATATTCTATAATTCTTTTACTTCGCAAATTAATATGTTTAATAAAATTAACTCTTTTTATATTGAAGAAAAAGAATGATTCAATTAGAATTCCGACAGATATAAAGAAAATTCCGTTTATAAATACCTTGTCATTCGGATTAAAATCTTGAACAAAATTAAAGTTCAGAAGGTATTTTGTAACTTGAATTGCTTGCCCAAAGGAATCTGCTCTGAAAAATACCCAAGCAATCATTACTTGAAAAAGTACCAAAGCTAATGCAAATATTTTTCCTATTCTGAATTTTAATAAAAACTTCGGTATTTTGAATATTCTTTCTAAACTTAAGAAAAAAGCGTGTAAGGCTCCCCAAATTACGAATGTCCATGCTGCTCCGTGCCAAAAACCCGAAACAATCATTGTAATCCACATATTTAGATGCCCTCTTAATTTTCCCTTTTTTGAACCTCCTATCGGAATATAAACATAATCTTTGAACCAAGTAGATAATGAGATATGCCAACGTGTCCAAAATTCTCTTATCGAAGTTGAAATATACGGATGATTAAAATTAACTCTGAAATGGAAGCCCATCCATTTTGCCAGCCCTCTCGCAATATCGCTGTAACCGCTGAAATCAAAGTATATTTGGAATGCAAAACCTATTATTGCAATCCACCAATATAAAGTTGAAGTTGAAGTATTAACATCGCTGAAAGCATAATTTATTAAAGGTGCTATATTATCAGCTAATACTACTTTTTTAAAAAAACCGACTAATATTAATTTAAAACCGTTCCAATTTTCAAAGTCAGATACTTTTCTTACTTTCTTTAATTGAGGCAGTAAATCACGAGCTCTTACAATAGGTCCTGCAACAAGTTGCGGAAACATTGCAAGATATGAGAAAAATTGCAAAATGTTATCGGTAGGTTTTAATCTTCCTCTGTAAACATCTATTGTGTAGCTCATTGATTGAAATGTGTAGAAACTGATTCCTACGGGAAGAATCAGCATAAATTCGGGAATTTTACTTTTCAGGTCAATTATAATTCCGAAATTACTTAACAGCAAACTAATATTTTCCGCAAAAAATGAACTGTATTTAAAAGCCGCAAGACTTCCTAAATTTCCGATTAATGAAAGAATAAGGAAAAAGGTTTTGTGTTTCGGCTTTTTGAAGATTATTTTTCCGGCAAAAAAATCAATTAATCCGCTTCCGATAATAAGAAATAAGAATCTCCAATCCCACCAACCGTAAAAAACAAATGAAGCAAAAGTAAAAAATAACCACCTAAAGTTATTTCTCAACTTATTAATTTGCGGAAGAATAACGAAGAAAAGAAATCCGAAAATAAGGAAGATTAACGAATTAAAAAGCATAATAAATCATTTGTTTTTAGGATAACAAAAGTAGATAAGAATACCGGATTATAAAATAAAGTTAAATTATACTTGTTTATCCGGATGATTATTTTTTATACCAACTTGCATACATGCTGTAGTTATCGGCAATTTTATTTATCATTTCTTTTGTTTGTTCGGGTTCAATATCTTTAACTTTTTTTGCGGGAACACCTGCATAAATACTGTTCGGTTCAACTTTTGTTCCTGTTTTCACCATTGCCCCGGCAGCAATTATAGAATTTTCGCCTATTTCGACATGGTCTAATATTATTGCTCCTATTCCTATAAGAACATTGTTGCTGATTTTTGCTCCGTGAATAACTGCATTATGCCCTACCGAAACATTGTTGCCTATCTCAATTGTCGATTTTTGATATAAAGTATGTAAAGTTGCATTGTCTTGAATATTTACATTATTTCCGATACGAATTGAATTAACATCGCCTCTTAAAACTGCACTGAACCAGATGCTGCATGTTTCTCCTATTATAACATCACCCACAATTACGGCATTTTCTGCAAAAAAACAATTTTTACCGTATTTTGGTGCAAAACCTCTTACTGATTTTATTATTGCCATAATCAAATTTGAAATTGTAAAGTTTAAGGTTATTCAAGTATCTTTAAAGAATATAAAATTGCTTCTACTTGTCTTACAAGTTCTCTTTTTTTCTTTTTACCGCCGTATATATATCCGTCAACAGTTACAATTCTGTTTCGTTTTCTGTCAACGGTTGAGTAATTTATAAAAGGACCGCCCATAAAAATTCCTTCCGCTTCTCCGCCTATTTTCCATAAACCTCTTATTTCTGTTGTGTATTTACCGTCTTTCATAAATTCTATAAATTGCGGGCTGATTAAATCTTCTGTTACCATATATGAGCTGTCGGCAGGACCGGGAACATGAATTTTTGTAATTGAATCTCTTTTTGCAATTAAATTCTCAAAATGAAACTCACTTGTATCTGTATAAAGATAATCCCAAATTAAAATTCCTTGCGAAGAATATTGTGTTTCTTGACTAATCCATACAAAATCGGAGCTGTCAACATCAAGATTATAACCTTTAGGAATATTCAAACTTATGTTATGCCCTTTTTCAAGTTGTTTTTTTATGGTTTTGTTTAATAATGTATTCCCGTAAGCTTTTATAAGTCTGTTACGTTCGGCATTTTTGTATGATGAAAGTATTTTTTCTTTTTGTTTATTGAAAATTTCAATAAAATCTTTATCATCTTTTGCTCTGACTGATATAATTAATTGAGGTTTAGAATGTTTGTCGTAAGCAATCAGAACTTCCGGCTTTTTTACTTTTGAAGAAATATCAATATAAAGAATATTTCGGGTTCTTTGCATTATTTTAGAATATGCTTCATTCGGAAGATGAGTGATGTCATACAGAGGCTCAGATTGAGGCAATACTTCATAATCTTGTGTCAGGGTTTCTTTTACAATTTTTCCCGGTTCTTGTTGCCAAAAATGATTAGGCATAACAACTAATATTTGTCCGGGAGCACCTGTTGAAGACGGTATTATTCGTTCTGAGTTTTGTTCGCATGCCGCTAAAATGCTTATGATAAATAATGCTAAAAATATGTTTTTCATCTTTTATTTTTTAGTAGTTTAATAAAGCAGTACTTTTTACATTTTAGTAAGGTGCTTTAATTCAAAAATAGCCGAGTATTGCTCGGCTATATGAACTTATTTAAAAAAAGATTTTATTTTTCCTCTCCGGAATCATCTTTTTCACTTACAATTTCATCCTCTTTATCTTTTTTCATGTCTTTTGTGGCATTTTTAAACTCTTTCATGCCTTGACCTAAACCTTTCATTAATTCAGGGATTTTTCTTCCGCCGAATAACAGAATAACAACAATAACAATTAAAACAATTTGCCACGGACCTAACATTCCTGCTATAATAAACAATGTCATTTTTTAAGTTTTTTAATTTCTGCAAATATACTGTAAAAAATAATTAATTTCAGGCTAAAACAAGAAATTTACAATATCATTTTTTAATGCAAATGCCATAATTGCTAATAATATTACAAATCCTGTAATTTGAGCATATTCTAAAAACTTGTCGCTTGGTTTTCTGCCGCTTATCATTTCGTAAAGTACAAACATTACGTGTCCTCCGTCGAGAGCAGGAATCGGAAGAATATTAACTACTCCGAGAATAATTGAAAGCAAAGCTGTCATAAACCAAAACGAGTGCCAATCCCAAACAGGAGCAAACATGCTTCCTATTGCTCCGAAACTGCCTACTGATTTATATGCTTTTGTTTTAGAATTAAATATTAGTTTGAATTGACGTAAATAATCTTTTACTTCTTTTATTCCTTTTGAAATACCGGCAGGTATTGATTCAAAGAATGTATAGTTTGTGTGAACTGTTTTTAAATCTCCGAAAGGAACATAACCTACACCTAATTTTCCGGTGCTGTCAATTTTTGCATTAACGGTAAATTGAGTGTTATTTCTTTCAACCAAAAGTTTTAGTTCGGAATTTTTATGTGTTCTGAAATATTTTACGTATTGATCGTGGAAAAGAACGCTTGAATCATTTATTCCGATTAATTTATCGCCTTTTTTTAATCCTATTTTTTCGGGAGCCGACTCCGGCAGTATTGTATCAATAATAAATTCATGCCTGGCTTTAATAAAAAGACTTTTATTTGCCAAAATCATTCCTATTTGTTCGTCACTTATTGTAATGTTGACAAATTCACCTTTTCTGTTAACCTTAACAACCCTGTCGCTTCCGAGAATAATTTCTTTATTTATTTCTTGAAATGTAGAATATTTTACATCATTAACCGAAATAAGTTTATCTCCGTCTTCAAAACCGATATTATAGGCAACAGAATCAGCAGAAATTCCGTATTTCATATTTTCGACCGGCAAAGAGTCTGTTCCCCAGGTATATAAAACTGCGACGAAGACTAATCCTGCCAAAATAAAATTCATAATTACACCGCCGAGCATAATTAACAATCTTTGCCAAGCTTTTTTCGACCTGAATTCATGCGGTTGAGGCGGTTGTTTCATTTGCTCTTTATCCATTGACTCATCAATCATTCCTGATATTTTTACATATCCGCCGAGAGGCAACCAACCTATTCCGTATTCGGTTTCGCCTCTTTTGATTTTAAATAATGAAAACCACGGGTTAAAAAATAAATAAAATTTTTCAACTCTTGTTTTAAATAATTTTGCAAATGCAAAATGCCCGAATTCATGAAGAATAACGAGTATTGATAAACTCAGTAATAATTGTGCTGTTTTTATGAAAAAAACCATCTTTTTTAAATTTTCTTTATGTTATTAATTAATTCTTTTGAAATAATTCTTGCTTCCTTATCACATTCAATATAATCATTTAATGACGGAAAGTCGACAAAATTAATTTTATTAATTGTTTTTTCAATAATTTCCGGAATTTCTAAGAAATTAATTTTTTCTTTAAGAAAACCGTCAACTGCAATTTCATTTGCCGCATTCATTACACAAGCTGTATTTCCGCCTTTGTTCATTGCATCATAAGCAATTTGAATATTTCTGAATTTTATTAAATCAGGTTTTTCAAATGTTAATTCAGGATAATCTAAGAAGTTGAAACGTTTAAAATTATTTTTTATTCTGCCGGGATAAGTTAATGCATATTGAATGGGAAGTTTCATATCAGGCAATCCCATTTGAGCTTTCATAGAACCGTCAGTAAATTGCACGATAGAATGAATTATAGATTGCGGATGAACGATTATATCAATTTGTTCAGGTTTTAAATTGAAAAGCCATTTTGCTTCAATTGCTTCCAAGCCTTTATTCATCATGCTTGCCGAATCAATAGTGATTTTTGCTCCCATATCCCAATTCGGATGTTTAAGAGCTTGTTGTTTTGTTACTTTTTTTAGTTCATGTAAACTTTTTGTTCTGAAAGGACCGCCGGATGCAGTTAAATATATTTTTTCAATTTCATTATTAAATTCTCCCGCCAAGCATTGAAAGATTGCAGAATGTTCCGAATCGACAGGATAAATGCTTACATTGTTTTCTTTTATTAAACTTGAAATAATGTCGCCTGCAACAACTAATGTTTCTTTATTTGCAAGGGCAATGTTTTTTTTTGCTTTTATTGCATTTATTGTGGGTAAAAGACCTGAAAAGCCGACCATTGCAGTTAATACGATATCAATTTCTGATGATTCTACAATTTGCTCAATAGATTTATTGCCGGCAAAAACTTTAATCGGATATTTTGAAAGTGCACCGGAAACTTTTTTATAATTATCTTCATTTGCAATTACAACTGCATTAGGTTTGAATTCAACAGCTTGTTTTATAAGTTCATCAGCATTATTATTTGCTGTTAAAACTTCAACGGAAAAATATTTCGAATTATTTTTAATAACTTCAAGCGTTTGTGTTCCGATAGAACCTGTTGAGCCGAGTATTGCAATTTTTTTCATAATTTTCAGAATGTAATATAATCTCTCGGGTTTGTAGGTGTTCCGTTATGCCACAATTCGAAATGAAGATGTTTGCCGCTTGTTTGTTCCCCCGAATTTCCGACAATTGCAATTGATTCTCCCGATTTTACTCTGTCACCTACTTTTTTTAATAATACTGAATTATGTTTATAAAGAGAAAGCAGATTCCAATTATGTTGAATGCCTATTATGTAGCCGGTTTCAACACTCCATGTTGATAAAATAACCGTACCTGATAATGCTGCAAGAACAGTTTCGTCATTTCCGGGAACTATATCAATTCCGAAGTGTGATTTTTTTGCATCAAATTCGTTACTTACCAATCCTTTCAAAGGAACAATAAAATGCAAATTTTTTAACGTTTCTTTTATTTCTTTTATTTGTTCTCCTATAACTCCGGCTTCTGTTTCTTCAAGTTCAGCTCTGATAATTGAATCTAAATTTGAGTTTCCGAACTCCGATTTTGAGATTACAATTGATGAATCGTTATATAGTTTTTCTACATTAAAAGTATCGGCAGCAATTTTTCCTTGAATAATATTTTTTATTTGTGTTAGATATGTTTCTTCCGAAATAATTTTTCTTTCGAGGCTGTCAATCATTAATGATGTTTCTATTACACTGTTTTTTGCTTCCAAGCTTGCTTTTGAAGGTATTAACAAATTAAGCGGCGTGTAAACCAGAAGTAAAAAAACTAAACCGAATATAATTAAAATACTCGCACCTATCAATGAGAATATTAGCGGTCTTGAAAATTTTAATGATTTGACTTCTTCAAAAGTATGAGCATCAAAGATTGAAAGATGTAATTTTCTTTTTTGCTTTTTATTAAGTTCTTCCATGTATATTTAAAATAATTTGCAAAAGTATAAAAAAATGTGAGATGTTTTAAGTTTACAATGAAAAATAGTATGTAAAAACATAATGCTTTCGAAGTGAAAATTATAAAGGTTTTTGCAGGTATAAAAAGTGTTTTTTAAAGAGATTATTTGTTTCCGGTTCATTTTTAAATATACCGTAAACTGTAGCCCCGCTGCCGCTCAATTGTGCATAAATTGCTCCAATATCATATAAGGTGTCTTTTATTTTTTTTATTTCGGGATAAATTTTAAAAATGCTTGTTTCAAAATCATTTTTTATTATTTTTTCCCATTTATTAATTGGTTGTTTTATAAGTTCAGTTAATGGTTTTTTAGGTTTATGCGGTTTTATATTTGAAAATGCATCTTTTGTACTGATGTGAATATCAGGCTTTACAAGTAAAATATAATAAGAACTTAAGTCTAATTCAATATTTGTGAAAATATTGCCTGTACCTTCTGCAAAAACGGGGTTATTTTTTATGAAAAAAGGACAGTCGCTGCCTAATTTTTGAGCATAATTGATTAATTCTTTACCGGATAAGTTTAATTTAAAACAATTATTTAATGCTTTTAACATAAAGCTTGCATCAGAAGAACCTCCCCCGAGGCCTGCACCGAGGGGTACAATTTTATGCAGGTGTATATTTAACGGCGGAAGCTTAAAATCAAGTTTCAAAAGTTTATATGCTTTCAATACAAGGTTATCAAATTCTGAAGAATCAACTACTATTCCTGTGTTTGTAAATACCGTATTTTTTTTAGTTTCAACAAATTCTAAAATATCAGATAATGAAACAGGAAAGAAAATAGTTTCTATATTATGAAATCCGTCGGCTCTTTTTTCTGTAATATTCAGTCCTATATTTATTTTTGTATTCGGGAAAATCAGCATTATATTTTTTTTCTAACAATAATAATGTGTAATAGTCAGATATTAAATAATTTAAATAAATGTTAATTTATTTAACAACTTTTTGCTTATCAAACTTCAAATATAATTAGTAAATTTACAAACTCATTTAAAAACAGAAAATTTATGATTTTACTTGATTTTGAAGAACCTATCGGAATATTGCAAGAGCAACTGGAAAAAGCAAAAGACATAGGAGAGCAATCCGGTGTTGATGTTTCTCAAACTATTAAAGATTTGGAAAACAAAATTAATAAAACCAGAAAAAATATTTACTCAAGATTAACACCTTGGCAAAGGGTACAGGTATCGCGTCATCCTGAAAGACCTTATACTCTTTCTTATATCAAGGAACTGACAGATGGTGATTTTATTGAACTGCACGGAGACAGAGGCGTTAAAGACGATAAGGCAATGATTGGCGGTTTCGGAACATTAAACGGTGAAACAGTCATGTTTATCGGACAGCAAAAAGGCTTTGATACTAAAAGTCGCCAGTACCGTAATTTCGGAATGGCAAACCCCGAAGGCTATCGAAAAGCATTGCGTTTAATGAAATTAGCCGAGAAATTTAACAAACCTATTATTACAATTATTGATACACCCGGAGCCTATCCCGGGCTTGAGGCAGAAGAACGAGGTCAAGGAGAAGCCATTGCCAGAAATATTTATGAAATGTTTCGTTTAAAAGTACCTGTAATTTGTGTTATTATAGGCGAAGGTGCATCAGGCGGAGCAATAGGTATTGGTGTAGGCGATAAAGTTTTAATGCTTGAAAATACTTGGTATTCCGTAATTTCTCCTGAGTCATGCTCTTCTATTTTATGGCGATCGTGGGATCATAAAGAGAAAGCAGCTGATGCTTTAAAATTGACTTCAGAAGATATGTTGGCAAACGGGTTGGTTGACGGAATTATAGAAGAACCTCTCGGCGGTGCACATGTTAATCCCGAAAAAATATACAAAACAGTTAAATATACATTAATTAAAGAATTAGCAGAATTGAAAAAAATGGATGCAGAAGAACGTATTGAAAAAAGAATGCAAAAATATATTAATATCGGCGTTTATAATGAATAGCTAATTATCAGCATTACAGATATATACATGAGACAGTCATTTTGACTGTCTCTTTTTAACTAAATAAAATAGAGGTTCTATCATGGCCAAACAAACATTCAAAACCTATAATAAAAAAAATCCTGTTTTTGAGATTAACAATCAATTAGGAAAATTACCGCCGCAAGCAACAGATATTGAAATGGATGTTCTCGGAGGTTTGCTCTTGGAAAGAGGGAAAGATATTGTTGTTCTTGATATTTTAAAACCTGAGAGCTTTTATAAAACCGAACATCAAAAAATATTTCAAGCAATTTATGATTTATCTGTTGATCACCAGCCGATTGATTATCATACCGTAATTGAAAGATTAAAAAAGAACGGAACATTAGAAGAGGTCGGCGGTCCGGGTTTTGTCGTAAGCTTATCACAGCGAGTCGGGTCAGCAGCACATATCGAATACCATTCAAAAATTATTGCTGAAAAATACATTCAACGAGAATTGATAAGAGTCAGTTCGGAAATTCAATCTAGGTCTTATGATGATTCTGAAGATGTTGATGATTTGCTTGAGTTTTCTCAGCAACAAATTTTTGAATTAGCACTGGGCAGTATAAAAAAAGATGCCATAAGAATTGATTCACTATTAGATGATGCCATACAGCAAATCGAAGATGCGAAAAACAGAGAGGATGGTTTAAGCGGTGTGCCTTCGGGCTATTCGAGTCTCGACAGAATAACATCCGGTTGGCAAAATTCAGATTTGGTAATTATTGCAGCTCGTCCTTCCATGGGTAAAACGGCATTTGTGCTTTCAATGGCTCGAAATATGACTGTTAATCACAATAAAACTGTTGCTTTTTTTTCATTAGAGATGTCATCTTTGCAGTTGGTTACAAGATTAATCTCTTCGGAAACGGAATTGGGAAGCGAGAAACTGCGGAGCGGAAATCTAAAAGATTACGAATGGCAACAATTGGAAGATAAAATCACTAATCTGGAGAAAGCTCGACTTTTTATTGACGATACTCCGGCAATCAGTTTATTTGAGTTGAGATCGAAATTAAGAAAATTAAAAACACGTGAACATATTGACTTGGTTGTAATTGATTATTTACAACTAATGACCGGCCCGCAAGAAACAAAAGGCAACAGAGAGCAGGAAGTCAGTACAATTTCAAGAGGTTTAAAAGCAATTGCCAAAGAATTAAATTTGCCGATTATTGCTTTATCTCAGTTAAATCGTTCGGTTGAGATGCGTTCCGGAATGAAAAGACCCCAGTTGTCTGACCTTCGAGAATCCGGTGCCATTGAGCAAGATGCCGATATCGTTATGTTTATACACAGACCGGAGAAAATGGGTTTAACAGAAGACGAAGCCGGAAATTCAACAAAAGGTTTGGCGGAAATTATTATTGCAAAACACAGGAACGGTGCTATAGCTGATGTTCAATTAAGGTTCAGAGAAGAATTTGCTCGTTTTGAAGAACTTAACGAAAGTTTTTTATCTCCCTTAGAGGAAGCATCCGGAAACGGAAGTGTATCATTCGAATCCAAAATGAATGATGATGAAGATGACGGTTATTTTAACAACTTTGCCAAGAATGATAATTCTGACAATAATGACGGAGATGCTCCGTTTTAATTGAATATTATTTAATCATGAAATTAAAAACTTTATTCATATTAGTCATTGTTTTAGTGATTAGTTTTTCTGTAAATCTTACAGCAAACACCATATTGATTCCTATGGATGAAAGCCAAAAAGACCACTTAAAAGCATACGGAATAACATACTGGGTTTTGGAAAACGGATTAGAAGCAAATTGGTTGCTGAATTACAGAGGAGGAAGCTTCAGCTTTGATTATGTAAAAGATATTGCAGATGAATGTACTATAAGAGGTGTAAGTTTTGAGATAGTCAGTGATGCCGAGATTTCTATTATTTATAACAGAATAGCAAGTCCGGAAGTAAATCAAGATAAAATTAAGTTAGAAAAACCCCCTAAAATTGCGGTTTATTCTCCCGACGGAAAACAGCCTTGGGATGATGCGGTTACATTAGTTTTAGCTTATGCCGAAATTCCGTACGACAGAATATACGATAAAGAAATTGTAAACGGAGAACTTTCAAAATATGACTGGTTACATCTTCATCATGAAGATTTTACGGGACAATACGGTAAATTTTACGGTGCATATCGACATGCTCCCTGGTATAAGGAAGCACAAAAGAAAGCGGAAGCAGATGCGGCAACATTAGGGTTTAATAAAGTATCAAAATTAAAATTATTTGTTGCAAAACGAATTAAAGAATATGTTTTCAGCGGCGGATTTTTATTTGCAATGTGCTCGGCAACAGATTCGTATGACATTTCCCTCGCAGCAGAAAATACAGATATTTGCGAAACTATGTTTGACGGAGATTCCGCCGACCCTAATTGTCAAAAAAAACTTGATTATTCAAAAACATTAGCATTTAAAGACTTTACTTTGGTTAAAAATCCTTTTGAATATGAATTTTCAGATATAGATGCCACACAACAAAGAGGAAACGTCAGTGAAGATAATGATTTTTTTACGTTGTTTGAGTATTCTGCAAAATGGGATCCGATTCCTACGATGCTATGTCAAAATCATACAAAAATAATTCACGGATTTATGGGGCAAACAACTTCATTCCGAAAGAAATTCATAAAGTCTGAAGTTCTTATTATGGGAGAATTGAAATCTAAAGATGAGGCACGATACATTCATTCGGAATTCGGACAAGGAACATGGACTTTTTACGGAGGTCATGATCCTGAGGATTACAGACATTATGTAGGTGATCCTAAAACTGAGTTAAAACTGCACCCTAACTCGGCAGGCTATCGTTTGATATTAAATAATATTCTTTTTCCGGCTGCTAAAAAGAAGAAAAAGAAAACATAGGAGATAATCAAATTTAATCTCAATTTACTTTCCAATCTCAAGAAAAGTATTTAAGAAATATTTAGTTTAAAAACTAGGACAAGGAATAATTGTGTGTTTATACCTGCTGCTTAATCCTTTGTTAAATTCATAGACTAATGAAATTTCGTGAGCACCGCCTGTATGACTGAAAAGATTTCGTATAATAGTCATATCATAACTGTATCCTATTTTTAAATTCGGAGTAACTTTAAGTCCGAATAAAACAATTATTGCATCAATATTATTAAAACTTTTTGTTTGTTTGTCAACAACCGGGATCCCTCTGAACCAAGCACCTAAAATAATAGGGTCATGTGTCCAATAGGCGCCGATATCTAATTGGTCGAATTTATCCCAATATTGATAGTTTACGGCGAAAGTAACATTTTCCCCTTCTCTGTCATATCTTACCCTTCTGTTCCTTTGAGAACCTAACATTACTTTTGCACCTCCGAATAATGAAAATTTCATATTAAGTCGGTCATTATAACCGTATAATGATTGTGTAGGTCTTAATAAATGATCAACGGCAAATCCTGCCCAGTACAAATCTGTGTACCCCATTAAAGATGCAGAAAAATCAATGTAAGATTTTTTCAACAAAGGTGTCGGTTCAACCGAAGTTCCTTGTCCGCCTAAAATTTGGTCGCCGAAAATAAGAGCATCAAAATTTACGGAACGTTGAGAATATTTAAATTGAATCCCCGGTCTTAAGAACCATTCGTTATTAATATTACCTCTTTTTTGCCCCACTTTTATTTTATAAGAATAAAGTAACCCGGCTTCTGTAAGCCCTAAATCACCTTCTCCTGCAACATCTCTGAAAACTAAAAGACCAAGACCGCTTTTTGCTCTTTCAAAATAATGGTCTAACCCCATAGAATATGTTCTGAAAACACCCGGTATTGCAGGCCATTGATCCCTGTAATTTAAAGATAGCCTACTGGCCTCAGTTAAACCTGCAAATGACGGAGCAATTGTCATCGGTGTAGAATAAAACTGCGAGTAATGGGAAATCTGCGATTTCCCTGTTTGCAATATTAACAGCAAAATTAATAATAATCCGACTATTTTTTTCAATTTACCTGTTTTTTGTACCTACAAATATAGAAATTAACGTGATATATTAAAATATTATTATTAATATTTTTATAAAATGTTTATCTGCAAAATAAATACCGGAATTAATATTATATGCTTATCCTATTTTTTATTAAGAAAATTAAGTGCCTCTATCATGTCCTCTTTGCTAATTTTATTGCCGGTTGAGGCTTTATTGAATTCATCAATAAGCACACAATTAATTTCTCCGAAATTGTTCTTTTTATCATGTTTCATATATTGAAAAAAAACTTCAAAATTTTCAGGTTTGATACTTATTTTTCCGAAAACCCCTAAAATAAATGTATAAATGTCATTAAAATCATGTTCAGGGAACTTTAATTTTTTTACGGAAATGTATAATTCGCAAATCATCCCGTATGCAACAGCATATCCGTGTTTTAATGTAGTTTTTTCATTTTCAATAAAATAACTTTCTAATGCATGCCCGAATGTATGCCCGAAATTTAATATTTGTCTTATTCCTTTGTCATCAATATCATTTTTGATGAAATGCTCTTTTATCTTGACGGATTTAGCAATTAAATTATTGATTTTTTCAATTTCTCCGGTTTTAAAATCATTAAAGTAAAACTCCTTCAATTCATAATAGTGGGTTTTGTCATAAATTAAGCTGTGTTTTATCATTTCGGCAAAACCCGATAAAAGCTCTGTTTTTTTCAAAGTTTTTAAAAAAGAAGAACTTATAATAACTTTCTCCGGAAGGTTAATTACACCAATTTCATTTTTAAGACCGTTATAGTTTATTCCGGTTTTTCCGCCTATTGATGCATCTACCTGAGCAAGAAGGCTTGTGGGAATGTTTATAAAATTCATCCCTCTTTTATAAGTTGAAGCTGCAAAACCTCCTATGTCTGTTATTACTCCGCCGCCTAAGTTTATCAATAATGAATTTCGGCTTGCATTATGCTTTATTAAAAAATCCCAAACAAATTGTAATGTTTCAATGTTCTTTGAACTTTCTCCGTTTTTTATTTTTATTATATCTGCTTTTTCAAGAAAGTTTTCCGATAACAGAGGCAAACAGTATTTATTACAATTGCTGTCGGTTAACAGAAATATTTTTTCTTTTTCATATTTCTTAAAAATATGTGTTAATTCTGTATTTATATCATTTATATGAATTATATCATTATTTTTTTGCATCTCAATTATTAATTTTGCATTAAAATTTAAAACGCTAAAGTAGATAATAAATTTAAAAATAATGTTTAATAATACAAGACTCTTTTCTGAAAGAAATAACTAAAGTTCTAATTTTGCAAACATTCTAATAAAGAACAAATGAATATCGATTTTAAAAACACAGAAGTTGCTTTTATCTCAAAATCAGATAAAGATTTAAAAAAAGCAAAATTTTTATATAAAGTAATGGCAAGTCCTTTTGTTACTAAAGCTGCCAAGGTGTTAACACAATTTGCAATGTCAATAAGGTTTCCTGTAAACTGGATTGTTAAACCTACAATTTACAACCTTTTTGTAGGCGGTGAAACAATTGATGAATGTACAGATTCTGTTAAAGTTTTATCAAAGCATAATGTTAAAGCAATTCTAGACTATTCTGTTGAAGGAAAAGAATCAATAGAAGATATTAATAAAGCTATGGAGGAAACTTTAAATTCAATCAAAAATGCAGGTAATAATTCAAATATTCCGTTTGCTGTTTTTAAACCTACGGCTTTTACTACTTCTAATGTACTGACAAAAGTAAGTGCCGGAGAAGAATTAACGGAGGAAGAAAAAAAAGAAGCTCAAAATTTCAAAGACAGAGTAAATAAGCTTTGTAAAGCCGCTTTCGATTTAGACATTCCGATACTGATTGATGCGGAAGACTCTTGGTATCAGAAGTTTATAGATGAAACAACTGAAGAAATGATGCAGTTGTATAACAAAGAAAAAGCAATTGTTTATAATACATGGCAAATGTACAGAAAAGACAGATTAGAACATTTGGAACAAACTTATAAAAAAGCAGTTGAAGGAGATTATTTTCTCGGTGCAAAGTTTGTGCGAGGGGCGTATATGGAAAAAGAAAGAGAAAGAGCAGAAAAAATGGGTTATGAATCTCCTATTTGTGATGATAAAGATGCAACTGATAAGTCGTATAATGATGCTTTAAGATATTCTTTTGAACACAGAGATGTTATTTCTATATTTAACGGAACGCATAATGATGAGAGCACTTTACTTTTAGCAGAATTAATGGAAAAAGAAAACATAGATAAGGATGACAAAAGATTTTGGTTCTCGCAATTATACGGAATGAGTGATAATATCAGTTTTAATATGGCAAAAGCCGGCTATAATGTTGCAAAATATCTTCCTTTCGGACCCGTTAAACATGTTTTACCTTATTTATTCAGAAGAGCCGAAGAAAATACTTCTGTTAAAGGACAAACAAGCAGAGAATTAGCACTTATAGCAACAGAAATAAAAAGAAGAAAAACTAAGTAAAATATAATTCTTTAATATAATTAAAATAAAAGCGTTTAACTTTATAGTTTTACGCTTTTTTAATGTATAAAAAGTATGAAGGCTGATATAATAACAATAGGCGATGAAATATTAATAGGTCAAATTACCGACACAAATTCTCAATGGATTGCAGAACAACTGAATCTTGTCGGTTTTGAAATAAGGCAAATTACAACAGTCGGTGATGACAAACTGCAAATAAAAAAAATATTGAATGATATTTCCGCTCAAACAGACCTTGTAATTATTACAGGAGGTCTCGGTCCTACGGAAGATGATATTACAAAAGAAACCTTAACAGAATATTTTAATACCGATTTGAAATTAAATAAAGATGTATTAAGTGATGTGAAAGAATTTGTGCAATCAAAAGGCTTCAGCTTAAACGAACGTAACATAAAGCAAGCAGAAGTTCCCGCAAATTGTAAAATTATAAGAAATGAAAACGGTACGGCACCCGGAATGTGGTTTGAAAAAAATAATACAGTTTTTATTTCATTACCCGCTGTACCTTTTGAAATGAAAGAACTTGTAAAAACAAAAGTTCTGCCGTTGTTAGGGCAGAAGATGACAACTTCAAACGTTATTCATAAAACGGTATTAACATACGGAATTCCCGAATCTTCGCTTGCCGAGCTTTTATCAGATTGGGAAAAGAATCTTCACGAGAAAATAAAATTAGCATACTTGCCTTCTCCCGAAAGAATTCGTTTACGCTTCAGCATGGTATGTAAAGAAAAAGATAAAGCTTTAAAAATAATTAATGCCGAAATTGAAAAATTAAAAAAAATAATAGGAAAAGCGATTTTCGGATACGGAGATTACTTTTTACAAGATGCAACAGGAAAAATATTAAAAGACCGAAAATCAACTTTGTCTGTCGCCGAAAGTTGTACATCCGGAAATGTTGCAAGATTAATTACGAGCGTTCCCGGAAGTTCGGAATATTTTAAAGGCGGAATTGTTGCCTATTCAAATGAAATAAAAAATAAATTCCTGAATGTTCCGGAAGTTTTAATTAAAAAGTACGGTGCGGTAAGCAAAGAAGTTGTTGAAGCAATGGTAAAAGGACAAAAAGAATCTTTTAAAACAGATTATGCGGTTGCAATTTCCGGTATTGCCGGACCCGGAGGCGGAACACCCGATAAACCGGTCGGGACAACATGGATTGCAGTTGCGGGAGACGAAGGAATAATATCAAAAAAATACACTTTCGGTAAAATGAGAGATGTTAATGTAAGGTTTGCAAGTTCAAAAGCATTAGATATGTTAAGAAAATATATTTCAGGATATTATTTCAATTAATAAAATTTCAATACATTTGTATATTACTTAAAAAAATAACTATGAATAAACTGTTAATTTCAATTTTGGCATTAGTTGTATTCTCTCAATCAAACATTTATGCTCAAAAGACAAATGATAATTCAAAATCAACAGGTTTTGTTTTAAAAAAAAATAGACCGAGTTTTTCAATTCGTTTTCCTTCTGAGTATAAACTTGAAGAAAGTTCTGAAAACAAAGGATTAAAAACAGAATTTTACAAATCTTTTTTGGGAGAAGATATTTTTATGTTTAAGTTTTCGGAGCATAAAAATCCTGCAGTTTCGTCTGATAATGAAGTTTACTTGAATGCATCAGTAGAATCTTTTGTAAACGGTGTGGGAGGTTCAATTGTTAATAAAGACAATATTAAATATAAAAAAACAAATGCAATTGATGCATTTATTACAATTGACGATAAAAATTTAAATGTTTTTTATCGAGTTCTGATTATTAATCATGTTCAATATCAATTAATTGTGATTACAAAATCAAATGATAAAACTTCTGTAATTCAAAATTACTTTAATTCATTCAACAGTCCGGTAAAATAGCTTTATTTTCTCCAAAAAGTAGGAGAAAAAAGGATAAGAACGGTAAACAGTTCAAGGCGACCGACCAGCATTAAAAAAGATAAAAACCACTTGCCTGCTGCAGGAATAGCTGAAAAGTTTTCGGCAGGACCTACATTGCCTATTCCGGGACCGATGTTTCCGAGAGTTGCAATAACAGCTCCCATAGCCGAATCAAAATCTAAACCTAATGCTGACATAACAACAGTTCCTACAACAAATATTAATATATATAATACAATAAACGCAAGAACATTATTAATGATTTGAGCTTTAACGGTATTATGGTTAAATCTTACGGGAATTATTGCTTGCGGATGAATTAACCTTTTAAATTCGGCAACGCTGTTTTTTATAAGTAAAACAATTCTCATTATCTTTATACCGCCTCCGGTTGAACCTGCCGAACCCCCAAAAAACATTGCAACAAACAGAAAAACAATTAAAAACGGAATCCATTTTAAGTAATCGGCGGTAGCATACCCTGTTGTGGTGATTAATGAAACAACTTGAAAAAGTGAATCTCTAAATGAATTTTCAGCACCTAAATCGGTTGTGAAGTATAGAGCAACAGCAGTTACAATTGCAAAGAAAAAAGTAAATCCGAAATAATATCTGAACTCTTCATTTTGTATAATCTTTTTAAATTTGAATTTTAAACCAAAATATGCTAATGTAAAATTAGTTCCGGCAATAAACATAAAAAGAATTATAACATAGTGAATATAAGGCGAATCCCAATATGCAATGCTTGCTTGTTTTGTTGAATATCCGCCTGTTGCCATTGTTGTAAAAGAGTGATTTACGGCATCAAATAAATCCATTCCGCCGAACATCAATAATATTGTTTCTGCAATTGTAAAGAAAAGATAAATTAACCATAAGCGTTTTGCGGTTTCTTTTATTCTGGGATGTAGTTTATCAGGAACAGGTCCCGGTACTTCGGCTGTGAACAACTGCATTCCGCCTATTCCTAAAATCGGAAGTATTGCTAATGAAAGAACAATTATCCCCATTCCTCCCATCCATTGTATTATGCTTCTCCAAAATAATAATCCGTGCGGTAAAGATTCTATATCATTTAATATTGATGAGCCTGTTGTGGTAAATCCGGAAATCGTTTCAAAAAAGGCATTTGTTAAACCAGGAATATATCCGCTTATGATAAACGGAAGTGAACCGACAAACGAAAAAACAATCCAAACAAAACTTACAATAATAAAACCTTCGCGTTTTCCTATATCTTTTTTTGATTTTTTTGTTAAAAGTCTTGAAATTAAACCGGTAAAAACAGCAATGCCTATAGTTATTAAAAATGCAAGCGTATCTTCTTCGGAATATAATAAAGAAACCGACATTGAAAGAAACAAAAAGAATGCTTCAATGAAAAGTAATGAGCCTAAAACCCTGAAAATTATATTAAAATTAATGTTTCCTTTTTTCATTGTTTTTCTGTATTTCCTTTTTGAAACGTGCAAATATACATACAGAAATTAAAAATCATGTTTTTTTTAACTTTTCATTAATTCCATTTCAACTTTTTATTATTGAAATTTAATAACAGAATCAACTTTTAAACTGTCTGTTCTGACAAGCCCGTTTTCTTTTTTCACATAGCTTGCAGTATCACCAAAACAATACAAAAACCCGTTTCGAGATGCTAAATAAATTCTTCCTGCATCAACGAACGGTGTTGCTTCAAATGACGATTCAAATTTGTCTAAAAGTTTAAGGTTCATATCTTCGTCAAATTCAAAAAGATATACACCTTTGTATGTCGGAGCAATAATTCTGTTTTGAACAATTATCGGGGTTGCTATTGCCGGTCCTGTATAATATTTTGTGATTAAATGCGGTTTAAAATATGTATGTTTTAAGTTGGGTCCGGGTGTGGTTTCATTTGTAACAGAGTCTCGGTCAATTATATACATATTGCCGTCAATTGCGGTAAAAACGGCAATTCGTTTGTATTTATTATTTTTGTTGTAGTAATCATTTACCGTTACGGAACCTATAATACCGCCTTTCCAAGTATGAAACCCTTTGTTTTTAGTCGGGAAAAACCAAATAACAGAACTGTCGGGAGGAAGGTCCGGATTGAGTTTAAAAACACCGCCTGAACCTTTTATATATTGTTTTTCGATGCTTACAAGCAAACAACCGTCATCGGTAACTACAGGAGTTCCGTCAATATCTGAACCTGTAAAAAAATCCCAATCAATGCTGTCTGTTTTTAGGTTATAGCCGTATATGTGTCCGGCACCGGTTGCAATATAAACTCTGTTTTTAAGTTTTGTAACAGATGCTTCGCAAACAAGGTTTCCGCCGTGAAGTTTCGGGTCAGAATCTTTATAAATTTTATGTTCTGAAAAAATATGCGGTTGCAGAATTCCGTCAATTGAGTCAGCATTTTTGTAATTCGGGTCAAATACAATAAATCTCGCATTTTCTAAACCGAGATAGGCAGTATCATTTATTATTATTGCGGAGCCGTCAACATCTCTGCTGTAACTTCTTGTTTTTTTGCTGTTGTATCGCCAAAGTTCTTTGCCTGAGAAATAAGAAATTGCTCTGTAGCTCGGAACAACTTTAGAACTGTTGGTTTTATTAGTTCCTCTTCTACTTCCCTGAAGTATAACAAACTTATCTTCAATGTTTTCAGCATTATCATTTTTCCATATACTTCCTGTTCCTTTTATAACGTCATTAAATTTATATTCCCAAATAAATTCTCCGGTTTCGGCATTAATTTTTCTTATTTTATGGCTGTATGATCCTTGTATGATGTATTTTTTACCTTTTTCGGAAATCATTAACGGTTGTCCTGTCCAACCTGCACCTGCCCATACTTTATATTCACTTCCTACTTTTGTTTTTCCTGTTCCGAGATGTTTTTTCCAAATAATATTAAGTTTTGCGGGTGCAGAATCTCCGTAGAAATTATGTTCATTGTTTCCGAGGTAAGTTTGATTAATGATTTGAATTGTATCGTTAGGAACAGTAACTGTTATTGAATCTTCACTTTTCTCAGAAATACTGACCGCAGAAGTTGTAAGAAATAAATTAAATTTAAAAGCTAATAATAAAACAGATACAATAACTAATGATACTGATATGTAATAAATGATTCTCTTTTTCATAAAATAATTTTAAACAATAAAAATACTCATTTTTTTTATAAGAGTACTATTTCTCAAAATAAAAAGGAAGTTGCCTTATAAAAGACAACTCCCTAATAAATTTAAATGTAATTTTAATTCAATTTCTATTGAACGATTACTTTTTGAGTAAATGAACCTTTATCATTTGAGAATTTCAAGAAATAAACGCCTTGAGTATTAATCTGAATTGACGAATTTCCTGAAATAGTTTTTGAATTAATTACTTTTCCTGTAATATCAGATATTTCAATATTAAGAATACCGTCAGTTTTAATGTTGAATACACCGGTTGAAGGATTCGGATATATTAAAATTTCTGAGTCTAACTCGTTAATGCCTGTTGATGCTACAGTAAAATTAACTGTATATGTTTCTGTCGTAGAACCGTCTTCTGCAGTAACCAATACTGTTGACGAACCCGGCAGCCCGGATGCATCGGTTGTAACAGCATTTGCATTAGCATCAGTAGGAGTTCCCACTACAGTAGGAACAGTTGTTGTTCCGTATGCAAGTTCAACATTATACGTTAAAGTTGACGGGCTAAAACCTGTAACAGTAGTTCCGTCAACGGTTAGGTCACTTAATGTTGCATCTGTTGCAAGTATGACTTCAAAATCTGCCAAATCTCTTGCCGTAAATGTATATCCGTCTCCGGCTGTTCCTTTGTCAATGCAAAGTCCGGTAACATTTATATTGCCGGGTATAGTTCCTCCGATGTAGTCAACATCATAAAAGTTTGTTCTGAAACTTGCATTAGCTTTTGAGGCATCAGAAACAGAATAAACAATTCCGTTTGCAAAAGTTCCTCCGGCATCGGTAAAAGTAATATTTTCTACTTTTATCAGTTCTGCTTCGTATGTTTCAAAATTTGAATTGAATTGGGCAAGCGTAATAACTTGCGGTGTAATGGTATTATTTGTTGATGTTGCTGTTCCCGGGTCAGCAATAGGCACAAATTGAAGCATACCGTTATATTCTGACAATGTTCCTGTAATTCCTGTAATTCCGTCATATCGGTTATATGCAGTTGTTATTATTCCGGAATTATCGTCAATTAAAATGGCTCCTGTTGCATCTTCAATAAATTTTTGATTTCTGTACGATTGTTGGTAGGTAAGAACAGCTTCGCTTGTTAGTTCATATTTAAGTCCTGCAGTTCCTGCTCTCAATAAAGCAATAGAATTTACCGGAGTAACATCTGATTCTGTTAAACTCCAGCTATAGTTCGGGGTTGTTGCTTGATCCCAGTTTCCGAAGCCTATAAAGTAGGTTTCTCCCTGTGTAATGTTAAATGTTAAATTAACCGAAAAACCTGATGGTCCGCATGCATCTTCCTGTAAATCATATCCTGACCCACAAGTAGCTTTGTCGATTGCTACATATACGTCAACATCAGAATCACAATTTTCAACAGTTGCTGTTCCTGTTACGGTAGCAACAAATGAATACCACTGATCATAATCATTATCAACAGTATGTATTGCTTGGTGTGTTCCTGCGGTAATAACAGCAGCAGTTGCACATGTGCTGCCTCCTGCAGGAGGAACTGAAATATCAAATGTACTACTCAGAACATCTGCAAAACCGGTTGTAGTATTTATATCGTTAGCAGTTAAATAAACTGCGGTTTGTTCAGTATCAAAAGTTAAATCTGTATATGTGGATACTCCGTTAGTTGTAGATACTCCGCTTGTTCCAGCCATTATTCCGGTTCCTGAAAATAAGACTTCTATCAGTGTTGACGGAAAATCTACATCGATGTTTCCGTATGCATCTGTTGTTCCTATAACAACATTGTTCATGACAGTATTAACAATAACATTGCTTGGTTGTGTCAAGAATGAAAATTGAGTAGCAACAACACTTACTGTGAAGTTGTTTCCTACAATATCGCCGCCTGCAAAAGTATTTTCAAAATTTGAACCGCTTAAATCAGATGTAAACCCATGTGATGCAGCATTAACCTGAAACTGCAAAATATTGCCGTCAAGAGCATTTGTATTGTCAAGGTAAACGTAACCTTCGACAGTTACGGAGCCGCCGTCAGGAATAGTTAATGCTACCGGCAGATATACAGAGTTTGTCGTGACAGTAGGTTGGGCTGTCAGAGTAATAACTGCAGCGTTTGTAATATTATAGACTCCGCCTCCTGAAATTTCGGTATTAAAATTTAATGTATTATTAGGTCCTGCGTTAAGGAAAATTCCGGTAACGTTTGTCGGTAAACCATCACCACTTGCAGCATCTGTAATTACAAATTGAATAACCGGAACAGAATCAATATTAACAGAAGATAGTGTTCCTGCTGCTATTTGTGTTGTCGGAGCTGTAACTGTGGAAGTTTGGTCGTTTGTCGGAACTAAATATGTTCCTAAAGGAAACGGTGTTGCAGCTGTAGCATTTGTTGTTTCTCCGTCGAGTGCATTAATACCACTATAAAACCAATCTGTATCCGTAAATATAGGATCCGGTCCTGTTGCATTGTTTCTGTATGCCCAACCGTCCATGTATTCCCATGTTTGTCCTGTTCCGTCAACATTAGCATCTCCAAAAAGGTCAACGACAACTTCTGTTCCGGTGAAAGCTCCCGTGGCATCAAAAAACAGCTCAACTGCATCATCACCATTGATTGCCATTGAACTTGAAGTAAAATTAGGGGCAAAACCAAAGAAGTTTGTAAACTCGACAGATTCTGAGGCTATATATATGAAATCTCCTGCAGTTGCTGTTCCTGACAATGTAAATTCCGGTCCGTCGGTTCCGCCGCCATTATTGGCACTTCCTATTGCATATAATGCTAAATCTGCAATATCGTTAGCAACATATAGTTCTATTCCTTTCGGAATTCCCCCGGTTAAAGGTCCGTCATAGACTCCTGTAATTATCAGGTCTGTTTGCCCGAAAGAGATTGTTGTCCACATTACGGCAAATAAAAGTAATATTTTTCGTTTCATAATTATATTTTTAAATGAATAATTGAATTAGAAATTAAGGATTCCAAAGTTACAAAAAAAAATAGAATAATTTATTTTATCAATTCATTTTTAAGAAATTTTGCTGTATAGCTGTTTTTGTTTTTTATTATTTCTTCGGGAGTTCCTTTCGCAATAATTTCGCCTCCTTTAATTCCGCCTTCTTTCCCGATATCGATAATATAATCTGCAACTTTTATAACATCCATATTATGTTCGATAACAATAACTGTATTGCCTTTATCAACAAGCCTGTTTAATACATTAAGTAACATTTTTATATCTTCGAAGTGCAAGCCTGTTGTGGGTTCGTCTAAAATATATAAAGTTTTGCCGGTATCTCTTTTTGCAAGTTCGGTTGCCAGCTTAACTCGTTGTGCTTCACCGCCCGAAATGGTTACGGAAGATTGTCCGAGAGTGATATATCCGAGCCCTACGTCTTTCAGAGCTTTTAGTGTTTTTCTTATTTTTGGAATTTTTTCAAAGAACTCAAAAGCAGTATTTATTGTCATACCTAAAACATCACTTATTGATTTGCCTTTATATCTAACTTCCAAAGTTTCTCTGTTGTATCTTTTTCCTTGGCAATCTTCGCAATGAATATAAACATCGGGTAAAAAATTCATTTCAATTGTTCGTAAACCTGCTCCTTGGCAAGTTTCGCATCTTCCCCCTTTTACGTTAAATGAAAATCTTCCGAGCTTATAGGCTCTGATTTTAGATTCGGGCAGTTGAGCATAGAGTTTTCTTATTTCATCGAATAGTTTTGTGTAAGTTGCAGGGTTGCTTCTCGGGGTTCTGCCTATCGGAGATTGATTTACTTCTATTACTTTATCGATATGTTCAATGCCCGCTATTGATTTATAGGGCAGGGGAGTTTTAAGGGATCTGTAAAAATGCTTGCTTAAAATGGGATGCAAAGTGTCATTTACTAATGTTGATTTTCCGCTGCCTGAAACGCCTGTTACGCAAATAAATTTGCCGAGAGGAAATTCTGCATTGATATTTTTCAAATTGTTTCCGGATGCACCTTTTAATCTTATCTCTTCTTTTTTGCCGTTTCTTCTTTTTTCGGGAATCGGTATTTCTTTTTTATTGTTTAAGTATTGTGCTGTAAGAGTATTGCTCTTTAAAACTTCGCCGGGGGTTCCGGCAGCAGATATTTCTCCTCCGTGTCTTCCTGCAAACGGTCCCATATCTATCAGATAATCCGAAGCAAGCATCATATCTTTGTCATGCTCTACAACTATAACCGAATTTCCTGTATCTCGAAGTTGCTTTAAAGAATTTATTAGCCTGTGATTATCTCTTTGGTGTAAACCTATGCTGGGTTCGTCTAAAATATAAAGAACGTTTACAAGTTTTGAGCCTATTTGCGAAGCCAATCTTATTCTTTGGCTTTCGCCGCCGGAAAGACTTCGCGAGCTTCTGTTTAAGTTCAGATATCCCAGCCCTACATCTAATAAGAAATGTAATCGTGTAAGTAATTCTTTAATAATTTCTTTTGCAATAATATTTTGTTTGTCGGAGAGTTTAGAATTTATATTTACAAAGAATTTATATAGCTCGTTTATATCTGTTTCTGCAAGCTCTGAAATGTTTTTTTCTGCAAATCGAAACCATAGTGATTCTTTTTTTAATTTTTTTCCTTTACAAACAGGGCATAGTTCTTCTGAGAAATAATTATTTTTTATTTTACGTGAATTTGCATTTGTTCCGTTTGCGTGCCTTTCTAAATAATAATAAATACCGTCAAAACTTAGTTCAATTTTTGAAGAAATACCGAGTGTCGAGTTTTCAATTCTTAAAGTTTCTTCAGTTCCGCCTAAAATTTTTTGTAAAGCTTTTTCGGGAATATTTTTTATCGGAGTTTTAATTTCGGCTTTATATTTTTTTAATATTGCTTCAATTTGCCAAAATATTAGTGTGTTTTGATATTCGCCGATAGGTTTTATTCCGCCTCTTTTTATGCTGATTGAATCATCAGGAATAATTTTATTGATATCGATTTTATTGACATGTCCTAATCCTTTGCAGTGTGAGCAAGCACCTTGCGGAGAATTAAAAGAAAACGAGTTTGGGGCAGGTTCGTCATAAGATAAACCGGTAGAAGGGCACATTAAGTTTTTACTGAAATATCGAATGTTGTTTGTTCCGTATTCTGAAGTCATTAAAACACCTTTTCCGTGATGTAATGCGGTTTTAACAGATTCTTTTAATCGTTTTCTGTTTTTTTCGTCAACTTTAAGTTTGTCAATAACAATTTCAATTTCATGTGTTTTATATCTGTCTAACTTTAATCCGGGAGTTAGTTCACTTATTTTTCCGTTAATTCGGGCTTGAAGAAAACCTTTTTTTCGGATTGTTACAAAAAGTTCTCTATAATGTCCTTTTCTGCTTTTTACAACAGGCGAAAGAATAATCAGTTTTTTGTCTTTATATTCTTCAAAAATTAAATCAATTATTTGTTCGGTAGTATATTTTACCATTTTTTCTTCGGTAATATATGAATATGCAGTTCCTGCACGAGCATATAAAAGCCTGAGAAAATCATATATTTCGGTAATTGTTCCGACAGTTGAACGAGGGTTTCTGTTTGTTGTTTTTTGTTCAATTGAAATTACCGGACTTAAACCGGTAATTTTATCAACATCGGGTCGTTCCAGATTTCCGAGAAATTGGCGTGCATAAGCTGAGAAAGTTTCAATATAACGTCTTTGTCCTTCAGCATAAATAGTATCAAATGCAAGTGAAGATTTACCGCTGCCGCTTAAACCTGTAATTACCGTAAGTTTATTACGAGGAATAGTAACATCTATATTTTTTAAGTTATGAACTCTTGCACCTGTTACTTGTATGAATTTATCCATTATATACTGCTCATTTTAAAATGAAATTTGGCAAAGTTATATCTTTTAAAATTATATTCTAAATTTAACCCAAAATATGCATTAGAAATTCTATTACGGTATGAAACTACTTCAAAATATAACACTTCGTTACATTTTTCACATTAAGCATAGCGGTGCTATGCTTAATATAATAAAATGTCATATTTTATTGTATTTTCAAACCTCATAACAAACTTCTAATACATAATTTGGGTTTTAATAAAAAAGAGTCGATTAATCGACTCTTTAAAACTTATGTTCTTTTCAGTCTATTTTATCAATATTATTTTTTTATTAAAAATATTTTTACCTGAACTTATTCTGACAAAATAAACAGCATTGGGCAAATTCAAATTAAATGTATTTAATCCTTTAGTTATATTTTGTTGCATCAATATTTGTCCGTTTATGTCATAAACTTCTATAAATGCATTGTCAAAGTTATTATTTACGAAAATTCTTCTTCCGTCTGTAAATATCTTAATTTTTTCATTGTTTGTTATGTTTTTAACAGCACTTGATTTTCCGAATATTATTTCAAATCTGTTCGCATTATCTCCGCTTTCAGAGGTAAAATTATAAACAGGGTTTGCGATTAAGTCTTGTGTGTTATTGTTTTTCAAATCTTTTAATGTTACCGATGTTCCATTTGTAAAGTTCATTCCGGTAAGAGTTAAAGAATAGCTGCCGTTTTGCATTGTCGTAAAAAACAACGGAATTGTTTTTGAATCGTTAAAATCGGCAAATGTATTGATTGCAAGCTGTGTATTGTCTTGCAAAGCCGAATAAAATTGAGGTCGAACAACATCAAATAACATAAGTTTAACGGCATCATATTGACCGTCAAAATAATCAGTTGCATTTGTATTGAAAGATAATGCTATTTCATCGGAAAAACCGGCATCGGCAACTTTTAACTTAATATAGTCGGTTGCAGTTTTTACAGAGCCGGATTGCGGAAAATGAACTCTGGCATAATTAGAAAATGTGAAATTTGCATCAGCATCAGCTTTTACAAGAAATACTTCAGAAGGTGCTGTAAATTGATCGGCTCCGTTAATGTTTATTCCTCCTTGTTGATATATTTTTACGACAGGATTTTCGGGACTTACAAAATAAAAGTTTCTGTTAATTTCAAAAGGAATGTTTATATTTTCAAGGTCTATGTATGATGGATACGGATTGCCGAGGAAATTCCATCCTTGCATATTAAAATTACCGGCATTAAGAACTGTAAGCGGAACATTAATATCGCCTTGGTTATAATAGCCGTAGAAAGATGCAAGAGTATCTAAAATTTGCGAATTAAAAAGGTATCCTTTGCCGGGGTATAAAATATCTGCATCAGTTAAAGGTATCCAATTAAGTGTTGCTTCATCCCAATCTGAAATCTCTGTATTTTGATAGAAATTAAATACATCAAAATTTTTAATAATCGGAGAATAAAGTTCTTCTTTGTCTCCGTAAAAAATATGAGAACGCTTTCCGTAATATGTCGTACCGGGATTATAGTCAATAAAAGATGCTCCTTCGTCAACATTAAGCATTACTTGCTCTAAAAGTGTATTGGACATATTTATTGTTGTACCTTCGGCAAATTCAACTATATTTCCTTTTCCTATATAAATTTCGGGTAAGTTCAAGTAAGAAGAGTCACTAAGAATAAAAGTTCCTGAAGGATAGACAATTAAAGCAGTATCAAGAGAGTTATTTACAGTATTTTGTTCAATAAATAAATTTCTGAATTGAAATATTCCGGTTGCAGATTTAGTTGCATTTCCGACTTTTATTTGACCTCCGTTAATTACAGCTTGAGGAACTATGAGCATCGGATCTGAAAGAACTTTTTCTGCATTTTGTTCAATAAATATTGTTCCGCCTTGTCCCAAATACAAACCGTAAACTTGTGAGTTTTTATTATTTTTTTCAGCATTTTGTTCTATAAAAATCGTTCCTCCGTACAGACCTATGTGAGCTCCTCCTGTTTCGGATTTAACAATACTCTGTTCTACAAACATTGTTCTGCCGGGTGAAAGATGCAAAAATCCTCCCGTTCCTTTTTCAGCATTTTGTTCCATAAATACATAACCTCCGGTTCCTACATAAAAATCGGAATTTCCTGCACTTTTAACAGTGTTTTTATTTTTTTCTGCATTTTGTTCCATAAATACAAATCCGCCGTCTCCAATATGAAACCCTGCATCTCCGACACCTTTTTCAGCATTTTGTTCAATGAAAATTATGCTTCCGTTTCCGATATTAAGTGTAGCTTCGCCGGCTTTTGCAATATTTGTATTAACGAATACGGAGCCGCCTCCGTCAATAAATAATCCGGAGCCGCTTGTTGACATTGACTTCGATAAGTACCCGCTTCCGATATTTACCGTTGAATTAGCTCCGATATGTATATTTGCTGTTCCCTTTATATCTTTAAATTTTTTTGCATTTTGTTCGATAAAAATTGTTCTGCAAGAGAAATTTACGGGAACTTTTGCTGTTCCTTCAAAATTTAAATTTCCTCCGTTTCCGACAATTAACCTGTCGCATTTTGCATCCGGGATATTGACATTTGCCGTACAATTGAAAACAGTAACCGAATCGGCGGATCCGGGGATACTGTTTACATCCCAGTCGGCAGGATTATTCCAATCTAATATTCCGTCATCGGGAACCGATACAAAACTGTGACCGGCAATCAACATTATACTGTCGCTGTTAAAACATCCGTTATCATTTATTGTCCATTTAAACAAATGCTGACCGTATGTTATATCTGATACAACAGGATTATTTATTGATGAGTTGCTTATTGTTATTGGATTTCCGGAAAGTTGAGACCAATTTCCTGTTTGTATTCCCTGCAAAGGATTTGCATTGAATATTGTATCGGGATAAATATTATTATTAATATCCGGATTAATCATAAAAATATCCTCACCGGCGTTTACATAGGGTTGTATATTAGTTATCAATAATGTATCTGTATCTGAAACGATTCCGTTTGTAACTGTCCAATAGAATTCGGTTGTTCCCGGAGGTATATTATGTACTTCAACAAAATAATCAATTCCGCTTATAGTAACACCGGGAGAGTTTGTTGTTAAATTTCCGAAATATGGGAACGGATCAGGAAAAATCGGATATTGGATACTGTTGCAAGCGGATATATCAGCACCTGCATCGGCAACAAGTTTGGGAGCTTGAAGTTCATAAGCTCCTATATCTATTTGTCCCCCGAAACTATATTCATAAATTCTGTTTTCACCGGTAAAATCCAAATCAAATTCTGCATTTGTATAATATGTGCCCGTATTAATTGCATCGGAATTAGGTTGAAGCGAAAAATTCAGATTCAAAGGGGCGGTAAATCCGGGATCGGTACAAGGGATTAATGTCGGGCTGCTTAAATTTGTACCCGCAGCACCGCCTTTAATAATACAATTATTAATTGAATTTCCGAGACCGTTAATTTCATACACCCTGTTATTTATTTCATCATTCCAAAATATACAATTTGTTATCGGTACATTTGTATTGTTCAGATACAAATCATTCCCCTGTGTATTTCCGGCAACATTTTTATAAAAGGTATTGTTATAAATACGCCCCGCAGATGAAGTATTATTAATTACAACAGCACCTCCGGAATTTACGGCAGAATTATCGTAAAAAATATTGTTTAAAATTGCAGGTTCAATACCGGTATGATATATTGCTCCGCCTTCAGTTGCTGAGTTTTTATAAAACATATTTGCATTTATTGTCGGATAAGAGTCGAAGCTGTATATTGCACCGCCGTATTGTGTTGCCGTATTTTTATAAAAAGCTGAATGTTCTATTTTTGTATTGCTGCTATTAGAAAAATTAAAAACTCCACCCAAATCTGTTGAGGAATATTCAAATTTGCAAAACTTATAATAAGAAATTTCGTTTGTCACATGGTCTATACCCGCCCAAGATTGCAGGGTGTCGGCAGCCGTAAACGTAATTAACGCATCTTTTGTTCCTGTTGCATTAATTGTACCGGCAACAATTAATTTTGCGTCGGTCAGAAATTTTATTTTTGTATTTGGTAAGATTGTTAAATTACCTGATTTAAATAGCGGGAAATAATAAACCGTTACTGTATCTTTAACAAATAAATCTCCGTGCCAAAAGGTATTATCCAAGATATCTCCTACCCATAATAATGAGAACATTCCTTCGTCGGCACCGATGTCGGGGAAACTGTTATCTCTTGCGTTTCCGTCAAAATCAATATAATTTACAGATCCGTTCCAATTTGGGTCGGCTCTGCTTTCTACAACAGTATATTCTTGCGAAAGAATATGTAAATCATCGGGGGCGACAAAAACAGGAAAGGCATAGAAAGAACTTGCTTCAAATATGTTTTGAATATCAATAAATTGCCAATCATGTAATGAAGTGTAACCTAACATATCAATTGTATTGTTTTTTGAAGGAGTATAGTAAACATTGTTACCTGATGATTGTAATTGAGTTTGATTATCGAGTATTAAGGCATTTCCTAATCCGGTATTAATAAACAAATTATTAAAGGACCTAATGCCGGAAGCACTAGGATCAATAGAAACTGCAGCACTTAGGTTATTGCCGTCTTGTACATGAATACTGTTATATAAAATGTCAGGACTTAATAAATCAATGTATGCTCCTAATGAAATTCCTGTTGATTGATATGATGTTCCTGCTCCGCGAATAGTAAGCATATTATTTAAGACAGAACAGGAAGTTGTTGTATTTATATCCGAAATATCAATACAAGTTTTATATGTCTGAGAAGATAAATCTATTTTATTGGTTTTTACGGTAAATGTGCCGTCAATTGACATTAAAACTATTCCGCTGACCATATTTAAATTATCTCCTGATGAGGTAATAATTTTATTTCCGGATATAATAACACTTCCCATATTATTCATAAATATTCCGGTGCTTGTAAAATCTTTGATAATGCAATTTTTAATTCCTATATTATAAGATCTTATTGCAAAATGTTCAAGGTAAATACCGTTTGAACCTCCGACAATAGTATCATTTTCAAATTGTGTATTACTTATATAATAATTATCTGAATATCCGATTACGGAAAAATTTTGAGCATAGAAATTTGAAGAATTACTTAATGTAAGCCCGGTAAATTTACAGTTTTTAAACCAATTATCATCATTATAGTTACTTGTGTTTAAAAATGTCAGAACTGTTCCTTTATTTTCGGTTTCACTTGAAGTATTTTGAAAATGGATATTTTCAAACTGATAATGAGCACCTTCAATTTTTATGACATAATTTCCGTCTGAGCCGGAAGGAGCATATATTACAAATACTTCACCTGTTTCTCCCAATTTTTTTTGAAAAATTATTTTAAAACTTGTATTTGCAGGCAAATAGGGCATAACAATTTGTTCGTTGTATGTTCCCGGCATAACCTCATATATTACGTCTTGGGTAAATGACGAAACTCCTTGTAAATAAGAAACGACTTCGGAGAAAGTGTTAAAAGTGCCTCCGGGACCCGTAATTTGAGATTTTACTGTCCCGTTAGTCATAAATAATATTCCTGCAAATAAGAATATTTTTTTGAAAGTTTTCATAATATTTTTTTAAGATTTTAAAAATATAAATATACGAAAAAAAAAAGAATGTCGTAAAAAAATATTAGACATTCTTTTTTTTTAGATAAAATACCGAGATTTATATTTCAAATCCAATAACCAGGATGTCATCTATTTGTTCGAAACTATTCCCTGTTTTGTCGGGTTTATTCTGCCAATCATTAATTACTTTGTTTAATATTTCTTTTTGTTCCGGCATAGGTTTGGTATAAATTTCCAGTAAAAGTTTTTTAAGGTTATGTATCATAAATTTTCTGCTTTTTTCACCGCCAAACTGGTCGATATATCCGTCAGAAAGCATATAAAATTTATCCCCTTTTATTAATGTTATTTCTGTATCACTAAAAGGTTTTTCTTCTCCGTAGTGAATACCTACAGGCATTCTGTCACCTTTTATTTTAATAATCTCATTATTTCTTATAAGTAATACGGGGTTTTGAGCTCCTGCAACAGTTGCTGTCATTTTATCTTCGTTAATAACACAAACGGACATATCCATTCCGTCTTTTGATTCACCGTCTTTTCCGGTTTGCCTTAAAGCTGTTTTAATCGAAGTTCTCAGTCTATTTAAAATTTCTGAAGCTTTTATGTTATTTTCAAATTTATGGAACAGATGATTAACTATTTCATTTAAATTAGAGATTGCCAACAAGCTCATAAATGCACCGGGAACACCGTGTCCTGTACAATCTGCTGCAATTATAATTTTTATGTTATTATGTTTTCTTGCCCAATAATAATCACCGCTGACAATATCTCTGGGTTTATATAATATGAAATAATTTTCAAGTAAAGTATCGAAATATTCTTTCGGCGGTAAAACTGCTTCTTGAATTCTTTGAGCATAGATAATACTGTCGGTAATATTACGATGTTGTTTTTCTATTTTATCGTATGCTTCCTGTAAATTTTCGGCTTGTGCCAGTATTTCTTCTTTTTGTTGATTTAGGACAGCATTTTTTTGAGAAATTTCATTGTTTTTTTCTTTAAGTATTTGATTTGCTTTTACCTTCCGTTTATATGAACGAACCATTGTAAAAGCTATAATAAGCATAAATAATAATCCGGCACTCAAGGCCAATTTTACCAGTTTATCTCTTTTGTCCTGTTCCGCCTGCAATTCTGCTTTTTTCTTTTCTTCAAGTTGCCTTAATTTTTCTTTTTTATCAAATTCATGCTGCATGGCAAGCTGGGTCATTTCTTTTGTTTTTTCTTCATTTTGGAGGGAATCTTTTAATCCGATATATTTTTGTAAAACTTTTGCTGATTTTTTATAATTACCAAGTTGATAATATACGTTTGCCAACGAACCGTAAATTTCTTTTATTTGATTTCTCGAATTTATTTTTTTTGATAAACCTAAAGCATCGTTAAGATATTTTTCACTTTTAATATAATTCCCGTTACTACCGTAGTAATTAGATAAATATATATATGAACTAACAATACCGTATGCGTTTCCTATTTGTTCTTTCAAATCCAAACTGCCTTTAAAATAATTGTATGCAGAATCATATTGTTCGGAGGCAAGATAAATTTGTCCCAAAATATCATCAATAGTTGTTAGGTATCTGATATTTTGCATTTTTTTACTTATTTTCCTGCATTTGTTCAAATATAAAATTGCAGTATCAGCTGAAGTTTTTAAAGTATCAAGAATAAATTTTCCGTAATACAGTCTTCCAAGATATAAATAGGAAGTTGATAAGCCGTAATCATTTTCTAATTCTCTATTTATTTCTAATGCTTTATTATGATACTCGGCAGGAGTATTAAAGTCTTCCGGTTTATACGAAGCATAAACCAAACCAATAGCATCATTTACTGCGGCAATTCCTTTTTTATCTCCGATTTCTTCTCTTAATGCCAGACTTTTAAAGTAATTATCCAGTGCTTGTTTCCAGTCTCCTATTTGATAAAAAACATTACCTATATTTCTTAATGCAATAGCAATCCCTTTCTTATTTTCGGCTTTATTAAATGCTTCTAAACTCTCTTGGTAATATTGATAAGCATTTTCATAATCGGCTCTGTAGAAATAAGCCGCACCGAGGTTCTTAGTTGCATACGCAACACCTTTTGTATAGTTAATTTTCTTTGCCAATTCATAGCTTTCTTTTCCGTATTTAACGGCATTTTCATAATCGGAAATTTTTATTTGCCATACTAAATCATTTAATTCATTAACTTTTGTTGAATCATCGGGCATTGTGCTGATAACAGATTTAATACTGTCTGTTTTCGAATCAATTTGCCCTGTTATTACAAATATATTAAATAACAGAAATAAGATTGTTAAGTTTGATTTCTTAAAGAATATTGCATTCATATTAAATAATTTTAATTTTAATTTAACAAATTTATAAAAATTAAACTAATAAATTAAATATTAGGTTATAAAAAGCATATTAAGTAGCAATATATTAGTTGAATAAAAAATTATTGCATGACTTTTGTATATATTATACTTTACTTTTATGCTTGTATTGTAATCATGTGTTAATAAGTGAATTAAATTCTATCTAAATTAGTAAAAATATCTAATATTAATAACTATGAATAAATTATTTAAATTTTCTATTACCGGAATAATTGCAATTTTGCTTTTATTTCCTGCTTTTGAAGTTATCTCCCAGAATAAATCAGATGAGACATCTTTAATGAAATCATCAACGTTTTCAGCTTTTAAATTTAGAAGCATCGGTCCGGCTTATGCATCGGGCAGAGTTGCAGATTTTGCAGTAAATCCCGATAATCATTCTGAATTTTATGTTGCAGTTGCAGCAGGAAATGTTTGGAAAACAAATAATGCAGGCACGACTTTTAGCCCTATTTTTGATAATTACGGTTCATATTCAATTGCAGATGTTGAAATTGATCCCAATAATACAAATGTTGTTTGGGTAGGAACAGGAGAATATAACAGTCAAAGGGCAATCGGCTACGGAGACGGTATTTATCTTTCTAAAAACGGAGGAAAATCATTTAAAAATGTAGGCTTAAAAAATACTGAGCATATCGGAAGAATTGCAATTGACCCGAGAAACTCTGATGTTTATATCGCAGCACAAGGACCTTTGTGGGGACCGGGAGGTGAACGAGGAATATTTAAAACATCAGATATGGGTAAAACTTGGGATACATTATTTACAATCAGTGAAAATACAGGTTTTAATGATATTGTTATTAATCCTAAAAATCCTGATGTATTATATGCGTCTTCATACCAAAGAAGACGTCGTGTTTTTACATTAATAAACGGAGGACCTGAGTCGGCAATTTACAAATCTGAAGATGCCGGTAAAACATGGAACAAATTAGGAGGAGGACTACCCGGAGGTTTAGTAGGAAGAATTGGTTTAGCAATTTCTCCCGTTAATCCGGATTATGTTTATGCAATAATTGAAGGAACAAACGGCTCGGGAGGATTCTACAGAACGACAAACAGAGGAGAAACATGGTCTAAAATGAATTCGTATGTTTCTACAAGTCCGCAATATTACAACAGAATATATTGTGACCCTGTTAACCCTGATAAAGTATATTCAATGGATACACAAAGCAGATATTCGACCGACGGCGGAAAAACATGGACAAAGTTCGGACTCTCAAATCGACATGTTGACGATCATGCTTTATGGATAGATCCGAATAATACTGAACACCTTATAATAGGCGGTGACGGAGGCATTTATGAAACATTTGACATGGGAGCGAATTGGAGGCATGCTCCGAATCTTCCTGTTATACAATATTACAGAGTTGCTGTTGATAATTCAAAACCATTTTATAATGTTGCCGGAGGAACACAGGATAATAACAGCATGGTAGGTCCTTCGCAAACAATTTGCAGAGACGGAATTTTTGTCGGAGACTGGAAAGTTACTCAGGGCGGCGACGGTTTCTTTTCGGCTTTTGATACAAAAAATCCGAACATTATGTATTCCGAATCGCAATACGGAGGAATGGTCAGGTATGATAAAAAAAGCGGAGAAAGAGTTTATATACAACCTTTACCGCCCGAAGGCGAAGCTTATCGCTGGAATTGGAATGCACCTTTTAAAATAAGTAATTTTGATAATAAGCGTTTATATTTTGCAGCAAATAAATTATTCAGAAGTGATGACAGAGGAAATTCTTGGAAAGTAATAAGCCCTGATTTAACTCGACAGCTTAACCGTAATGAATTAAAAGTAATGGGTATTGTTCAACCAATTGATGCGGTGGCAAAAAATTCTTCAACATCAATTTTCGGTAATATTGTAGCTTTTGACGAATCTCCTGTTAATGAAAACTTATTATATGTCGGAACCGATGACGGTTTAATTCAAATTACCGAAGACGGAGGAGCAAATTGGCGAAAAATTGAAAAAATTAAAAATGTTCCCGAAATGACTTATGTAAGTTGTTTATTTGCATCGCAACATGATGAAAATGTTGTATATGCTACTTTTGACGGCAGAAAAAATAACGATTTAAAGCCGTATTTAATGAAAAGTATGAATAAAGGGAAAACATGGTTTGAAATTGTAACTGATTTGCCCGAAAGAGGTACAGTTTATTCAATTATTGAAGACCCTGTTGAACCTCAATTATTATTTGCGGGAACAGAGTTCGGAATTTATTTTTCCGTTAACGGAGGCGGTAAATGGATACAGCTTAAATCAGGAATCCCGACTATAGCAATAAGAGATATGAAAATTCAAAAAGATGAAGATGATTTGGTTCTGGCTACATTCGGAAGAGGTTTTTATATTTTAGATGACTTTTCTCTCTTAAGAAAGATTACGGACAAGACATTAAAAAAAGATAATATTTTATTTCCTGTTAAAGACGGACTTATTTATTCTCAAACTTCAAAAAAATACGGACAGGGAGCAACAGTTTACAGCGGAAAAAATCCTGAATACGGCGTAACTTTCACATATTATATCAAAGATAAAATTAAAACAAAAAAAGATTACAGATTAGAAGCTGAGAAAAAAGCAAAAGAAAGTAATGCTGAAATTAATTTTCCTTCATTTGACGTTTTAAGAGAGGAAGCAGATGAAATTAAACCATATTTGATGTTTACGATTAGGAATGAAGAAGGTGAAATTGTTCGCAGAATTAAAAGAAGTGCTTCTCCCGGTTTAAAAAGATTTAATTGGGGATTACGAAGATTTAATATGTATCCTGTAACAAAAGGCGGTTCGCCTATGCATAATAAACAAACCGGCGGAATACCTGTTCCTCCGGGTAAATATTTTGTAATGATGTCAAAAGTTGTTAACGGAATTGAAACAATTTTAGACGAACAACAAATTTTTAATCTCAAAAGACTTGATAATTTAAGTTTACCCGCTGAGGACCCGATTGCATTAGAGAAGTTTAAAAAAGAAGCGGCGGAAGTTTACGGCGTAACCGTAGGTTTAACCAAATATGTTGATGCTATGAGCGAGGATGTAAAAGCATTAAGAACAGCATTAATAAACGGCGGCGGTTCTACCGAAGAGGATATTATGCGAGCTGATGAAATTATAGCAGATTTAAGAGAAATGAAGAGAACGCTTTCGGGAGATGAAATAATTGAAAAAATGAACGAAAATGAATCTCCGAATTTAAACTGGAGAATTTCGGCGGTAACTTACGGTGCTTATCACGGCTCTGATGCAACACAAACTTTAAAAGATAACTTAGTTATTGTAAGAAAAGGTGTAAGCTCACTTATAAAACAAGTAAAAGTTCTTGACCAAAAATTACAATTACTTGAAAAAAGAGCAAATGCAGCAGGAAGCCCTTGGTCACCGGGAAGAATACCGGATTTTAAATAACTTTAATAAATATTTCATATATTTGGGGTAGCTTAACAGTTACCCCTTTTTAATTTTTATTATGAAAAAAATATTTATAATTTTATTTTCACCTATATTGTTTTCAGTAAATTGTAAAAGAAACAATATTCCGGATAATCTTGATTTTAAACAAGAAATGAGAAACTTTGTGCAAGGAATAAGTTCTTATGCAAAGAATATAAATCCCGATTTTATTATTATTCCGCAAAACGGAAACGAACTTGCAACAGAAAACGGAGATGAAAACGGAAACCCTGCAACAACATATTTAAATGCAGTTGACGGACAAGGACAAGAGGATTTATTTTACGGTTACAACAATGATGACCGAGCAACTTCGGAAGAAGATAAAAATTATTTAAAAACTTTTCTTCTTATTGAAAAAAATGCAGGCGTGAAGGTTATGGTAACAGATTATTGCTATACACATTCAAAAATGGATGACTCATATTCTCAAAATAATAATCTCGGGTTTATTTCTTTTGCGGCATCCGAAAGAAATTTAAATGTAATTCCGGATTATCCGGCAGTGCCTTACAATGTAAATTCGGATGATATAAATATACTTGCCGACGCAAAAAATTTTCTGTATCTTATTAATCCTGAGAGCTATTCAGTAAAACAAGATTTTATAAATGCAATTTCGCAAACAAATTATGACCTTGTATTAATAGATTATTTCTTTAATGAAGAAGAATTTACTGTAAGTGAAATCACTTCTCTAAAAACAAAATTAAACGGAGGAAAACGTTTGGTGATTTCATATATGAGCATAGGTGAAGCCGAAGATTACAGGTATTATTGGAAAGACGAATGGAATAAAGATAAACCGGAATGGTTGGATAAAGAAAACCCTAATTGGAAAGGAAACTATAAAGTTTGGTATTGGAACAGCGAATGGCAAGCAATTATTTACGGAAACAGCAACTCATATCTAAAAAAAATACTTGATGCCGGATTCGATGGTGTTTATTTAGATATTATTGATGCTTTTGAGTATTATGAATAGTTTAAAATGCAATAATAATCCATATTATTCCCACAATAACAGCTGCCGAACCTCCGAAGATTCTTAAAAAAATTGAGAGCTTTTTGTTGTTTTTTTCATCGGTTTTTTGTGTAATTATTCCTAATGTAACGGAATATGCAACCATTGCTAAAATAGTTCCTGCACCGAAACCGCTTAAGTACATTACTGAGTCAATTTTTGAAGGCAATGCTAATGTCGGTAATATTGCAATTAAATGAGAAACACCTGCAACACCGTGTATAATTCCTATTCCTAATGCACTTAATACATTTTGCCTATGATTTCTTTTATGCTTGTGGGTATGTTTTTCTTCTTCTCCGTGTTTGTGTGAATGTATATGTACTTCATTGTCATGTGTATGCGGATGACTATGTTTGTGTTTGCTCCCGTGTTTTTTTTTGATTCTTAAAAAAGCAAAAATACCGATTGCAATTAACAGAAACCCTACAAATTTTTCTCCGTGTTCGGAAATTGCTTCAATATTTATTTGTTCTTTCAGTAAAATAAAAATAATACCGATAATAAGCATTCCGAGTGTGTGTCCTATGCCCCAAGAAAAACCTATTGACCATGATTTCTTTTTGCTGTCGATTGTTAAAGGTGTTACGGCTGCAAGATGGTCGGGCCCGGAAATTACATGAATCATACTCATTACTAAACCTGCCAAAATCGGTATTTCGGAATAACTTAAACCTGTGCTGCCGTGCAGTAAAATAAAATTTAACATGTTTTTTATTTTTTATATCTGAAATATGCATTGCATGCTCCTTCGTTGGAAACCATAGGTGCACCAAGCGGATTTTCGGGTTTACATTCTTTCCTGAATGCCGGACATTGAGAAGGTTTTTTTAATCCTTGCATAATTTCGCCTGAAATACAAATTTTAGGCTCTTCAATTTTATATTTTTCCAACTTGAATATTTTATCGGCATCAAATTCTTTATATTTTTCTTTAATTTTTAAACCGCTTTTCGGAATTTCACCGATACCTCGCCAACTTCTGTCGGTTATTTCAAAAATTTCAAACATAGTTTTTTGTGCAGGAATATTACCTTCTTTTCTTGCAAGTCTTTTGTATTCATTTTCAACAATATATTTCTTGCTTTCTAATTGTTTTACGGTTGCCAAAATTCCTTTTAAAATATCAACGGGTTCAAAACCTGTTACAACAATCGGGGTTTTATATTGCTCGGCAATAGGTATATACTCTTCATAACCCATAATTGTACACACATGCCCTGCGGCTAAAAAACCTTGAATTAAATTGTCGGGCGAAGATAATATTGTATGCATTGCAGGCGGAACCAAAACATGAGAGCTTAAAATCAAATAGTTGTTAAGTTTGCGTCTTTTTGCTTCAAGAACCGACATTGCATTTGCCGGTGCTGTTGTTTCAAAACCCACTGCAAGAAAAACAACTTTTTTGTCAGGATTTTTTTCGGCAATATTAACGGCATCAAGCGGAGAGTAAACAATTCTTACATCACCGCCTTCGGCTTTTATTTTTAATAAATCTGTTGAGGAGCCGGGAACTCGAAGCATATCACCGAATGAGGTAAAAATAACATCTTCTTTTCGAGCAATAAAATGAGCCTTGTCAATAATTTCCAAAGGAGTTACGCATACAGGGCAACCCGGACCGTGAACAAGTGTAATTTCTTCGGGCAAAAATTCTTGCAATCCGTATTTCATTATGGAATGCGTTTGACCGCCGCATATTTCCATAATTGTCCATTTATTTTTTGTTGCGGCTTTTATCTTTTTTGAAAGATTTTTTACTGTTTCGATATTTCTGAACTCATCAACGTATTTCATCTTATTCTGCTTTTTTTGAGAATTTATCGTCTTCTTCTTTTTGCATTTCGGCAAACTCGTTTGAAGTTTTTATTGCTTCTTCGGCTTCTTCTGTGCTAATTATTTCAAGTGCCGTTCCTACATGAGCCATAACATAATCGCCGACTTTTGCCTCAGGTAACCATTGAATATTTATTTCTTTTATTGCTCCTCCGAAACTTACTTTTGCGGTTACAAATTCAGAATTGCTTTTATCAATTGATATTATTTTACCGGGTACTGCTAAACACATAATTAATTGGATATTTATTATTGATATTTTATGTTATTTTTGACAATTCAAAGTTGCAATATATTAAAAAATATAAATATGAGAATTATCATGTATAGACTTGTTTTAATAACATTTTTAAGCATTATTTTTATTAAGCTTTCTGATGCACAAATTGATTCTGTCAGTTTTGAAAAAGATACAACAGTTAATATTTCTGATACAATATCAAATAATTTTAATGATTCGATACAGCCTCAAACAATGTCATTATTATTTATCGGGGATGTTATGGGGCACGGCTCTCAAATTCGTTCAGCATATAATATTAAAACTAATACTTATAACTATGATACGGTTTTTTATTATTTAAACGATGTAATGTCAGAACCGGATTTTACAATTGCAAATTTAGAAGTTACTTTGGCAGGTCCTATTTATAAGGGTTATCCTCAATTCAGTTCGCCCGATGCTTTGGCGGAAGCCGGTAAAAAAGCCGGGATTGATGTTTTTGTAACAGCAAATAATCATTGTGTTGACAGGCGTTTACAAGGATTAAACAGAACAATTGATGTTTTAGATACATTAGAAATAACGCATACAGGAACTTTTAAAAATAAAGATGCAAGAGACACAACAAATCTTATTATTTTAGAGAAAGACAGTATTAAAGTAGGAATTTTGAATTATACTTACGGTACTAACGGCATTCCCGTTCCTGAGCCTGCTGTTGTTAATTTAATTGATACTGCCGTAATGCATAAAGATATTAATTCTGCAAAAAAAGACAGTTTAGATAAATTAATTATTGTTCTTCATTTCGGAAGTGAGTATCAATCTTACCCGAATAAAACTCAAAAAGATTTAGTTTCTTTTCTGTTTAAGAAAGGTGCTGATATTATTATAGGCTCACATCCTCACGTAATTCAAAAAATGATGTATTTGCCGGAAAATGACAGCATTAAAGAAAAATTTGTTGCATATTCGCTCGGCAATTTTGTTTCGAATCAAAGAAAAACAAAGACTGACGGAGGTGTTATGGCAAGATTAGTTTTAAGAAAAGAAAACGGAAAAACATTTATTGATACGAGTAATTATATTTTAACTTGGGTATATAAAAAGCTGAGAACAGGAAATATTTATGATTTTTTTATTTTACCTGCATCACTTTATGAAAATAAAAAAGATTTCTTTAAAAATCCTGCCGATTATGCAAAAATGAAATTATATATTAAAAACTCTCGTGTTCTTTTAAGTAAAGAGAATGAAAATGTTCTTGAATTAAATTTTCTTCAAGATGCTACAAATTAGAACAATTACCTGTAAAACTAATTGCTTAATGTGTTAATGTACATCAACCCCACGCAGCATATAAAATAAATGATGCAAGGTTTTTAATATTTCGGTCATATATTCGTTGACGGCTTTTATGCTGCCGGGAAGAGTATATATCAAACTTTCGTCAATTGTTCCTGCAACACCTCTGCTTAAAAGAGCATTTGGTTTTATTGAACCGTATTTATAACGAATATGTTCCATTATTCCGGGAATTTCTTTATTGAGCATGGGTTGAACGGTTTCAACGGTTATGTCTCTTTTGCCTATTCCTGTTCCTCCGGTTGTAATAATTACATCGTATTTTTCTTTTGCAGCCTGTTTAATTAATTCTTTCAGTTTATCTGCATCATCAGGAATTATTTTTGTCTCAATTTTATGCGGAAGCTCTTTTTTGTCGAAAAGGTCGGTTAATTGCATATAAACAGCAGGACCGCTTTTGTCTTTATATACTCCTTTGCTTGCTCGGTCGCTTAAAGTAATAATAAGAGCTTTATATGTTTTAGGAATATATTGCATTATGTCTCCGGCTTTTACTTTTCCGGCTTTGTTTATTCTGCAAAAAATTCCTGTGCGAGGCATTACATAATTTCCGAGTTCTTTAAATTTATCATGAAAGGGTTTCCCGATTTGTGTAACTTCTAACTCGGCATTTCCGATTTTAAATTTATCGAAAGGAATAATTTTAGTTTTTCCGATTCCGGAAACGGTTAAGTCTTCCTTAAATTCTCCGAATTTTATATCTTTTGTGCCGGTTATTTTTTTGAATAATTCAATATGGTCGCTGTCTATTATGCTTATTTTGCCATTTGCAGTTGAATGAACATCACCTTTAATACCTTTTTCAGTAAATTCAATTTCTTTAACCGGGTGTTTTATTCCTTTTTCGTTTTTAAGGTTTACGGAAAGTATTTTTATTTCTTTCATGTTTCGTATTTAAAAAATATTAAATACAAAGTTACTTAAAGAAATTTTAAAAATTAAATTTATTGAAGTTCTGTTTTGTTTGCAGGTAAATATATTATTTTATCATTTACGGTAATATTTCCGTCTTTTATAACCTTACAGAATATTCCTTCTTTCGGCATAACGCATTTTCCGGCAGCTGTAAATATTGCACAACCGTCACCGTGGCATTTTTTGCCGATTTGCGTTACTTCCATAACAACTTCTTTTCCTATTTTAATAATATCGCCCGGTTTCATTTCAAAAAGAACCAAACCTTTGGTTGTAATATTCTCGGCAAATTCGCCGTATTCAATGTCTCTGCCGAGAACACCTTTAAAACGGTTTATACTTTCATCGGCAAGAAGACTGACTTGCCTGTGCCAATCGCCTGCATGTGCATCGTTTTCAATTCCTTTGTTATTGAGAACTATATTTTTAACAGGTGATTTTATGACACCTTTTTTTTCTGATATATTGACTGAAATAACAGTTCCTTTATATTGCATTCTTTATTTCATTAAATTTATGCAAAAATATGAAAAAATACGATATGTAATATAAAACATATCCAAAAAAGAATGAATATTTGTTGTATATCAAATGTTGTTAAATGATTTTGTACTTTTGCTTAAACTTTAAACGTAAAAGTGGCACAATCTATAAGTTATAAAGAAGGGGAAAGTATTCGATTTAAGATTAATAAGCATATTGAATTGTCTGAAAATGAGAATTATTATGTTTTGAAGGATGAATTCGGAAGAAAGCAATTGTTGAAATCGGATTTTTATGAGAATTATAATTTCAAAATCGGACAAGATATAATTTGCAGAGTTGATCATATTAATTGTTCCGGAAAAATATTCCTTGAACCTGAGCATCCTTTTTATAAGGAAGGGAAAATTTATGATTTTAAGATTAATAAAGCCGAAATTACAAAAGACAGAACAGGAAAGGGTGTTGTTTCAATTAAGTTTATTGATAATATAGGCAATGTTGCAACTTGTACGCTGGGAAGTGCTGATTTTCAGGAGTATACGGTCGGCAGACATTTAAGTTGCAAGGTGGAAAGAATAAAAAAAGGAAAGTTGTATTTATCTCTTGTAAATCAAAAATCACAAGTAGATTTTAATAAAGGAGAATATTATAAGTTTAAGATTTCTGACATTAAAACTTTGAAAGATAATATAAAATATTACATTTTAACAGATGAACAAAACAATATTAATCTTTTAAAGTGTGAATTTTACCGGCATCATAATTTAAAAAAGGGGCAAATAATTGAATGTACAATAATTAAATACAGCTCAAAAGGCTATTATATTTTAGAACCGAAGCATCCGTACTATGAAATAGGGAAAACTTATGAGTTTGAATTTGTGAAAGAAGAAAAAGATGCAAAAAGTAAGATTACAGGAGATTATGATATTACGGTAAAGGATATTTTCGGAGAATATGTGAAATTTATGTCTGAAAAGAGTTTGCTGATTGACGGAATAAATCCTAAAAGTTTAAAATGTAAAGTTTCGGGTGTTAAAAAAGGGAAGCCTTTGCTAAATGCAGAAACATCCGAAAGACTTTAAACTTCTGTTTTGTTTCAGCTATCGAAGGATACATGACGATTATTTTTATCAAATATTTTTTAAAAATTCTAAGAAAATTGATATATTCGACCTCAAATTATTAAATTTAAAAATATTACTTATGAAAAATTTTATTATTATTTTAGTTGCGGGTTTTCTTTTTTCTTGCGGCGGGAGTTCCGAAGTTGACCAAACAAAACCTGAGAGTATCTTAAATGCTGTATTTAGTGCTGCAAATTCCGGAGACTATGCTTTACTGAAAGATTTTTGTGACCCGAAAGGAGAGGGAGACAAAGATGTACAAATGATTTGTGAAGTTGCCGCAGAAAATGCGGATAAAGAACTTATTTCAGAATTTAAAAAGTATTTCTCAAAAGGAAAAATTACCGGAGAAGTTGATATCGAAAAAGATGACGGAGTAGAATATGCTGAACTTCCTTTTAGTTTCGGACCTAACGGAGATAAAAAAGAGGTAATGGTACTTGTAAAAAGGGAAGGAAATTGGTATTTATACAGTTTTTAAGAAATACCGCATAATGCAGAACTGTATCATTATTAGTATGATAAAGTTTTACATAATATCTTCTTTCGTTTTTTTCATCAAAGTGATTTCTTCAATTACCATATTTTTGTCAACAGCTTTGCACATATCATAAACTGTCAGTAATGCAACGGAAACTGCCGTGAGTGCTTCCATCTCTATTCCGGTTTGACCGATACATCTTGTTTCGGCAATAACTTTTACACCTGTTTTGTTCAGGTTTGCTTTCACGTCAATTTTTGTTATTTGCAAAGGATGGCAAAGAGGAATAAGTTCATAAGTTTTTTTGCCGCCCATAATGCCTGCAATTTCTGAAATTGTAAGAACATCACCTTTTTTATTGCTGTTTTCTTTAATCAGTTTTATTGCGTCTTCGGAAATTTTTATATGACCCTCGGCAACTGCAACTCTTTTTTGGTTAGGCTTACTACCTACATCAACCATGTTTGCTTTTCCTGAATTATCTACGTGACTTAGTTTTGGCATCTTTTTGTTATCTGGCAATTGTTAGTTTTAATTTTATCCTCCGATATTATAAAACTTTGATTTTACGGCAATATGTCCGCTTTTTGGTTTGTTTGAGATTGCTTTCTCAAATGCTTTTTCAATTCCGAGTTCTCTTATGTTGTATCTTGCATCGCTGAAAAGACATGGTAAGATATCTCCTTTTGCAGTAAGTCTTAATCGGTTGCAGATACTGCAATTTCCTCCTGTTCCGCCTTTTACTGCCGAAAAACTTCCTGTTTCTAAATTCATTTCATTAATAAAACGAACTTGCAAAGCGTTTTCTTTACAAAATTTTGCAATTTCAATCGCATCGGGTTCATTAACAGAATTTTTAATAACACAATTTATTTTTACAGGTGTTAAACCGGCTTTTTTTGCAGCTTTAATTCCTGCATAAACTTTTGTAATATCTCCGACTCTTGTAATTTTTCTGTATTTTTCAGAATCTAAGGTATCTAAACTGATATTTACTCTGTGTAAACCGGCATCAGCTAAATCTTGTGCATATTTATCAAGTAAAATACCGTTTGTTGTCATTCCGAAATCTTTAATGCCGTCAATTTCGGCAATCATCTTCACCAAATCAATAATTCCTTTTTTTACGAGAGGTTCACCGCCGGTTATACGAATTTTATTAACTCCCGAACTTACGGCATATTTAATTGTTTCAACAATTTCGTGAAATCTTAAAATGTCTTTATGTTGCATCAACTTAACACCTTCGGCAGGCATACAGTAGGTGCATCTTAAATTGCATCTGTCGGTTACGGAAACCCGCAAGTAATTTATCTTTCTTTTATATTTGTCGTACATCAACAAGTTCTCCTTTTTTTAATGTTTCTTTTCCTATCGGGAAAGAAATAATTCCGTTTGCTGACGAAAGTGCATGAATATGTGCTGAACCGTGATATTCAACACGTTCAACCTTTCCGTTTTTTATATGAACGGGAATAAAAGCTTTTCGGCTTGTTCTTTTTCGTGAATAATCTTTTGCAACGGGAAGCTTTATTTCCGGTGCTTTATAATCATAACCCATCATTCCGTATATAAACGGTTTTGTTAATAATTCAAATTGAACAAAAGATGAAACCGGATTTCCGGGCAAACCGAAACAAAATTTTGTGTCTGATTTTCCGAAAGTTGTGGGCTTTCCGGGAGTAACCGCAATGCTGTCAAACAGAATTTTAATTCCGGCTTTTTTCAGAACTTCAGGAACAAAATCAAATTCACCTACCGAAACACCGCCGGTTAAAAGAATAATATCATTTTCAGATAATGCTTTTGTAACAATTTTGAAGGTATCTTCATAAGTATCTTTTGCAATACCGTAGTTAACAGGTGTTGCTCCTGTTGCTGCAACTTGTGCCATAAGTTGGTGACCGTTGCTGTTTCTGATTTTTGAAATGCCGGGTTTTTCATTCGGTTCAACCAATTCGTCACCGGTTGATATTATTCCCACTCTTACTTTTTTATATACAAGAACATTTGTATAACCCACCGAAGCGAATATTGCAATATGTTGAGGCTTTATGATAATACTTTTTTTAAGAACTGTTTGCCCTTCTATTACATCTTCCGCCTGATAACTTATATTTGTTTTTGGTTGTTTTTTTTTGATTGTAACCTGCTTGCCCGCAACTTTCGTATGTTCAACCATTACAACCGTATTTGCACCTTTAGGAACGGGAGCACCTGTCATAATTTGTGTACATTGTCCTGTTTTAACTTTTTTTGAAGGAGTTTGTCCTGCTTGCACAACTTCAATTACTTCCAAAGTCATATCTAAATCTTCTTCTTTGCAGGCAAAACCGTCAACTGCCGATTTATCGAAAGGCGGCATTTCAATATCGGATTTTACGTCTTCGGCTAAAACCCGATTTACTGATTCTGAAAAAGGTATTGTTTCCGTACCGATTTCTTTTACAGACTTTTTTACTATTTTATAAGCATCTTCAAATGTTATCATGTGTGTTTTTTTATTTTGAGACAGCCCGCCGGACTGCATCTACTTTTTATTTAAACTGTGAAAAAACTTTTTTGCCGTATTATAAATTGCTTTGTCAAATTCATCTTCGAGTTCTGCAAATGCTTTTAACATATTTTTCCCGTCAGTTGTTAATAATGTTTTTCCTCCCTCTTTTCCGCCGCGTTTTTTTTCGGTGATACAGAAGTTTAAAGTTTCTTCTGCCTTTTTAATATCTCCCCATACTTTTCTGTAACTTACATTGTTTTTTGCTGCTGCTGCTTGCATTGAACCTTCTTTGTCAATATCTTTTAAAATATTAATAGTATTTTCGTTAAGAATTTCGATACCTGCTTTTGTATTTAACCAAAACTTATAGTTTAAAAAAACATCGAAATATTTTGAACCTTTTGAACCTGCCATTTTTTGAATTTTTCAATATGCAAATATAAACATATCGGTTAATAGTGAAAGGAAATCAATTATTTTTCTTCTGTTTTTTTTGTGTAATTGAATTATTGTTTAATTTTAGTTTGTATTTCTAAAATAATATGACATAATATAAAGTAATAAAATATAAAACAGCGTTAGCTTTTATCCGGTATCAGGAAATCATCAATTTCAAAACTCACCGAAAAAAAGTAAGACGCTCACGTTTGGCGTGGGCTGTTCTTATTTGGTAAGTGGGTGTTTGGTGATACCTCTGATACCGGCAAGTTACAGACTCACGCCTCTTATTTATAATTCTAACAGCTTTTGGGTCGGAGTTAAACAAAATTATTTATGATGAAAAAGATTATTACATTAATTATTTTTGCGTTTATTATAAACATAAATGCATATTCCGTTGAAAGTTATGTTATAAACAAAGTTAATTCGAATATTGAGTTATCGCAAGCAGGAGTAACACAAAGCTCTGTACAACCTGCAACTGTTAATAAGATAAAAAAACAAAGATTTGTTAAAATCAAGAAAAGAATAAAAGATATAAAGGAAGGTAATGATAAAAGTTGGGTTGCAGCATTACTTTTGTGCTTTTTTTTGGGAGCCTTAGGGATACATAGGTTTTATTTAGGTTATCCCGTAATAGGAGTTATTCAGTTGCTAACTTTGGGGTTTTTTGGAATATGGACTTTAATTGATTTTATTTTGATTATTGTTAAAGGGTTAAAGCCAAAAAATGGTGAATATACAGACTAATATAGAATACATATAATGAATGCTACAATATTAAGGGCTTTGCATCAAGAGGCCTTTAATATTTTTAAAGATACAAACAATAAACGCAGTAGTATTAAAGCTGCCATACCATTATTTAGGGCTTGCTTTAAAACGCTAAATATGTTGTAATTCAATACTTTATATTTGCATTTTTGCGATAAAGTGCAAGGTTTCTGAATGAAACATTTTAAAACCCTTGCACTTATTTTAATAAAACTACCAAATTTTTGCTGCTCAACTGCACATCTCTTTTGTATTTTGTTCAATTTGAAGTATTTATATACATCTACATCTCACAAAATCCAAAATAGACGCACATCTGAGCTTTTCAGCAAGCCCTAGTTAAACATTTGGGAAGTAACCTGTCCGTTTTACAACGGATAGTAGTTGAAAACGACTATAATGAAAAATCGAAGTTGCAAACTTCGATTAGCAGGGCTTAATGTTTTTTGTAATTATTTTTTTATCGGCAGGAATAACTTGTTTGCCGTCTCTGATTAGGGTGTGCCGCTCAATGGTATAACCGTATTGGTTGGCATAATGCCATGCAATAGGATTATCCGGAGCCCAACGTAATACAATTTCTGTATCGCTTACTTTTGCCAATACATGAATTTTTGGGTTCGGTTCTTCTGTTTGGCTTGTGTCTGCTTTGTTTATTTTTTGTGCTGTTGCTGAAAATGTTAGTTGCAGGATTAGTAACAGTATTGTTATGATTTTTATTTTTATTTTTGTTTGGGTTTGCATTTGTTTTCTTAATAAATAGTAAAATTTACATTTCCGGATATATTCTTAATTTCTTTTTCAGTAATTCTTCAAGTTCTTTTATACGTTTATTATTTTTTGCCAAAGGTGTTCCTTTTATATAAATACTCTTTAAGTTTATGCATGCATTCAGTTCCACCGGTAAATCTGAAATATTTGTATCACTTATTGCCAATTGTTCCAAGTTTATCAGTTTTCCTGTCTTTTTTGAAATTTCATTAATTGGATTTTTTGCTAAAATCAAATCATTTAAATTTATTAGTTTGAACAGCTCATCCGGAAGTTCAGTAAGGTTATTATTATCTAATTTTAACCTCTTCAGATTTTTTAATTTTGATATATTCCTATGAATACATGAAATTTGATTAGATGACAAATTTAAATCTTTAAGTTTTTTCAATTCTTTAATTTCTTGAGATATTTCTTTAATATTATTATTTTTTAATTCTAACTTTTTTAAACTATTAAGTGTAAAAATTGATTTAGGAATTATGCTTAAGTTACAATTATTTAATTTGATGTTTTCAAGTTTATTGAGTTCTCTTAATTCAACTTTTTTTAAATTAAATTTAGAAATATATAATGTTTTCAGATTCTTAAATTTTACAAAGTTTTCAGAGAAATCATCTGTATTGTTTTTTAAATTACTATATATAATAATGCTAGTAACAGAATCCGGATATTGATAATGTTTTATTTCATAAATGCTTTTTAATGTTTTCTGTGCAAAAATATTACTTGTTATTAATGACAGTATTATTAATAAATATATTTTCATAAAATAAAGTTTTATATTAATTATCATACTTTTCAATTTTACTATTTAATATTTTCTTTAAATCAGCATAATATTTTATTAAATCTTGAAAACGCATTATTGCATACTGTTGAGCGAATTTATTTTTTGAAATAAGGAAACCTTCCAATTTTTGCAATTGTGTTAAATTCCTATGATAATCTAATTCATAAACATTTGTATTGTATTTTGATGAATAGTTTTGATTAAAACTTTTGGTTAAAAGCAAATCAGCAGTAGCAATAACAGTTAACGGAGGTGATTTATATCTTCCAAACTTTTTGCTTAAAGAATCTAAAAGGTTATATTTTTTATTATAATCCCAACATAAAGAATCATATTGTACTGATAAATCTGAAAACTCCCAAAGGCTTCTTTGACGTAGAAACAAATATTTTCCTTTTGTAATATTCTTTATTAAATACTTTTCTTTGTTTTCAATATCTGAATTTAGACCTGAATAATATTCAGCAATTATATTCATAAATTCTTTAGTCTTTATTTTTATATCATTTTCATAAAGGTTAGTATCATTAATAAAAAATAGATTATTACCGTCAGGTGTTAAAGGCGGTTTACAAAAACCTTTATTTTTTGTTTTAAGTTCTAAAATGTATTTATTATTAATTAAAGTTGCATTTATTAAAACATTTCTTCCTGTTATTTCTTTATTAAATATTGTGTCAATATCTGTTTTTAATGTAATTTCTTCTTCTGAATACTTTCCTTCAAATATTTTAAGTTTTTTTATAATTAATTTATTTTTAGATGCTTTTTTTATTTTTCCGGAAAAGAATAAATTATCACTGTTTGAAAGTGAAATAGTATCTTTTATTGCAGGATAACCATAGATTATTGTTTCGTATTTGTTTATCATTGAGTCACAAAATTTTATTCCGTTTTCCCAAAGTGGCATAAAATAACTATCAATGTTTTCTCTTGAAATTGGGTTTATTGAAAGTCTTGATTCCTTATTCCAACTACCAATCATTCTTATAGCTTCATATCTAAGCTTTTCTTTAAGATTTGTATCTTTATATAAGTCAATCCATATCTTTTTAATATATGAATAATAGAATACACCATATCCTTTGTATATTGCCTTCAAATCATTTACAGCAAACACCCTTAAAGGTAATGACTCTTCTTCATCATAAATATAATCAATTATTGCTTTTATTTTTTCTTCTGTCTTTAATTCTACTTTACGAAGTTAAAAAAATGCTCGAAATAATGAAAAAAAGTTTTTAGTTTGATTGTAAATTGTTAATGTGGAACAAATTATACAAGCTATTAATATCGCTGATTTTATTTGATAAACTTTC
>JAKISF010000006.1 GCA_021648725.1 Bacteroidales bacterium
GTTTATCAAATAAAATCAGCGATATTAATAGCTTGTATAATTTGTTCTAAATTAACAATTTACAATCAAACTAACAACTTTTTTTCATTATTTCGAGCATTTTTTTAACTTCGTAAAGTAGAATTAACAGGCTTTAATATTTATCTGAATAAAAATTCTTATAAGTTTTGATAACAGAAATTTATACATTAAGTTTGTTTCAAAATTTTTGCATTGAAGTTACACATCATTAATATATATTTATTTATAATTATTTTTGCTTTGCTGTTTGCATGCAACTCAGAACAACAATCCGATAATGAAATTATTCCCGAATCGGTATCTGAAACCGGCAATACAATGCAAAAAACAAGTTCAATTTCCTTAAATGAGTCAGTTCATTTTATTAAACAACCCTGTGTATGTTTTTTTAGTATGTCAGATGAAGAATATGAAAACTTTCTTCTTAGTTCAAATATCAATGTAAAATGGGAATTTGATATTATGTTTAAAAGGTTTAAACGAGAATCAAAAAGTGCAATATCATCTTTAAAAAAACAAAATATATCAGCATATTATGTTACAAAGCCTGTAATAGCATTTATCTCAATAAAAAAAGATACAATCTTTTTTAAACGAAAAGATGAAGATTATTTTATGGGACAAATATTTTTTTCAGGAAAAAGTAACTTGGTTGTCGAAGAAGGTTTAATGAAATTAAATCAACTTGAAGAAAAAATAAAAACTTTTTTTAAACTTAATGATGATTTCAGAATAAAAGCTGTTTATGAGAAAGTTGACAGTTCAAAATCTGAAATAAAAGATACAATACAAACTTTATTAACAGATACTGTAAATTAAAATATTTTTTTGGCATACGAATTGATTTATTCATATTAAATCAAACAAAAAAAGGAGGAAACTATGAAAAAATTAATTTTTACACTCGTAATGTTCGCAGCACTAATTGCAGTGCCGAAACAATCAGAAGCTCAAAGACAAAATGTGCTAAATAATGGTTCAGAGCTTGAATTCAGAATGTACGACAACTCAATGTTTGTTGTTATTTTTGACAGAAGAATATATGATTCACCAACTTCGCTATTCAGATTATCAAACATAAAACCCGGTAATCATCGCATAGTTATTAAAAAAAGATACGGAAGATACGGAAGTGATAGAATTGTTTACAACGGAAGTGTTAAAATTCCGCCGAGATCTGTCGTATATGCAAGAATAAACAGGTATAACAGATTTGAAATAACAAGAGTAACTGACATCGCAGGATATGGCAGTGGTTATAATAACAATAATAACAATAACGGATATTATAATAAACCGATGTTAGATTTGCCCAGGTTACAAACATCAATGAGGCATGCAAGTTTTGAAAACGATAAATTAAGAATTGCAAGGCAGGCGATTTCAACTCACAGAGTAAAAGCAAATCAAATATACAGAATATTAATGTCGTTCAGTTTCGAATCAACAAAATTAAAACTGGCTAAGTTTGCGTACAGACATTGTGTTGATAAAAGAAACTATTATTTGGTAAATGATGCATTTTCATTCAGCAGCAGTATCAGAGAACTGGATAATTACATCGGCGGTTTTCAATCAGATTATTACGATGATGATTGGGACGACTATAACAGAGGTAATAATGACAGATGGTAAATAGTTCTTGTTCTAAATTCATTTAATAATAGTCCGACGGCACTTCTGAGTCATCGGATTATTTTTTGAAATACCTAAAATAAAAATTATTCAATTCTTATTCATATTATCATCTAATAGTTTATTTTTGTTGAAAATTTAACAAAAGATTTATATGAATATTGAATTAATAAAAAGCACGGCAAACACTATCAGAGCATTATCAATAGATGCAATTCAGAAAGCAAATTCCGGTCATCCCGGGCTTCCTATGGGAATGGCAGATGTTGCAACCGTTTTATTTAACGAATTTTTAGAGTTTAATCCAAAAAATCCCGATTGGTTTAACAGAGACCGTTTTGTTTTATCAGGAGGACACGGAAGTATGCTCTTATACAGCTTGTTGCATCTTTACGGCTACGATTTGAGTATGGATGATATTAAAGCATTCAGGCAATGGCACAGTAAAACACCCGGACATCCCGAATTGCAAGACACGCAGGGAGTGGAAACAACAACCGGCCCCTTGGGGCAAGGCATTGCAAATGCCGCAGGAATGGCTTTGGCAGAAGTGATTTTAGCTTCAAAATACAATACAAATACAGAAATCATTAATCATTCTACCTATGTTATGGCAGGTGACGGCGATTTACAGGAAGGAGTTTCACATGAAGCATGCTCGTTTGCAGGGCATAATAAATTAGGAAAATTAATTTTGTTATATGATTCAAATAACATAACAATTGACGGAGAAACTAAACTTTCATTTTCGGAAGATATTGAAAAAAGATTTGAATCATACAATTGGCATATTCAAAAAATAGACGGGCACAATTATAAAGAAATCTATTCCGCTCTTGAAAATGCAAAACAAAACACAGACAAACCTTCAATAATTATTTGTAAAACAACCATCGGTTTCGGAAGTCCGAATAAAGCAGGAACATCTTCCGTTCACGGCTCACCTCTCGGAGAAGAAGAAATAAAACTTACAAAAGAAAATTTGGGAATACCTCAAAAAGATTTCTATGTTCCCGATGAAGTTTATGAATTTACTGAAACAAAAGCAAAAAAAGGAGCCGAAAGCGAAAATAATTGGAATAAAGAATTTGATATTTATTTTAATGATAATAAAGATGCCGCAATTGAACTTAAAAAAATAATTAACAACGAATTATTACCTTATGACGTGCCGAAATTCGATGCCGATACAAAGTTTGCAACAAGAGCATCATCAGGTAAAGTTCTTGATGAAATAACTAAACAAATTTCTAATTTAATCGGAGGGTCGGCAGATTTAACCCCGTCAAATAAAACACAAGCAAAAGGACAATTTGCATTCAGTTCGGTAAATAATTCGGGGCAATATATTCATTACGGAATCAGAGAATTCGGTATGGCAGCAATTATGAACGGAATAGCTTTGCATGGCGGTTTAATTCCTTACGGCGGAACATTTTTTGTCTTTTCTGATTATATGCGTTCTGCAATTCGTATGGCAGCTTTGATGGGAATAAGAGTTATTTATGTGTTTACGCACGATTCGATAGGTTTGGGAGAAGACGGGCCTACACATCAACCCGTTGAACACCTGTCTTCGCTAAGAGCAATTCCTAACATGGTGAATTTAAGACCGATGGATGCAAACGAGACAGCCGTTGCCTGGGATATTGCAATAAAAAGAACAGACGGTCCGACTTCACTGGTACTGACAAGGCAATCTTTAAAAACCGTTGAAAGAGGTGCAAGAGGTTATGCCGATGTTAAAAATGCTTATAAAGGTGCTTATCTTTTAAGCGAAGACTATAATGCCGATTTAATATTTATGGCAAGCGGTTCGGAAGTTGAAATTGCACTGAAAGCAAAAGATATCTTAGTTCAAGACGGTATTGAAGTTAGTGTTGTTTCATTTCTTTCTACAGAGATTTTTGATAAACAATCAAATGAATATAAAGAAAAAGTACTGCCGAAAAAACAAACAAAAAGAATTGCAATAGAAGCAGGATCTGATATGTCGTGGTATAAATATGTAGGCTTAGAAGGGAAAGTATTGGGAATTAATAAATTCGGCGCATCTGCTCCTTTTGAAGAGCTTTATGAGAATTACGGAATAACTGTTGAAAATCTTGTGAAAACAGCAAAAGAAATGTTGAAATAGTTAAAATTTATAATGAAACAAAAAAAAATAGCCCCGTCTCTTTTATCTGCTGATTTTTCTAATCTTGAAAGAGATATAAAAATGTTAGAAGAAGGGGGAGCTCATTTACTACATCTTGATGTTATGGACGGGCATTTTGTGCCGAATATAACTTTCGGTCCTTTTGTCGTTAATGCGATTAATAAAGTTGCAACAATTCCGCTTGATGTTCATTTAATGATTGAAAATCCGGGCAAATATGTGAATGCATTTATTGATGCCGGTGCAGACTATTTAACCGTTCATGCAGAAGCCGACAATCATTTACATCGTGTAATTCAACAAATAAAAGCAAAAGGAGTAAAAGCCGGCGTATCATTAAATCCGCATACACCTGTTTCTGTTTTAGAAAATGTTTTGAATGATATTGATCTAATTTTAATCATGTCGGTTAATCCGGGCTTCGGCGGACAAAGTTTTATCCCGAATACTTTGAATAAACTTCGTAAATTAAAAACTATGTTGAGCAAACATGATGCGACACATATTGAAGTAGAAGTTGACGGCGGAATTAAAATTGATAATATAAGAGAAGTTTCAAATGCCGGATGTGATATTTTTGTTTCCGGTTCGGGAATTTTTAAAGCTGATAATCCGAAACAGATGATTTCAGATATGATTGAAATATTAAAATAATTTGACTAATAAAAATATATCAATTTAGTAAGTCATCGGATAAAAATATTTATACTAATTCGCATAATTATAGTTTCATCCGATGACTGAAAAAAACTAACCCGCAGTAAAGTTTTCAGCACCTTCCACTAATCCGACTAATTTTTGCGGGTCGTGTATTAATACCGGAATATGTTGCGGACAAATTCTTAAATCATTTCCTTTATATTTCATCATTATTAAAGGAACTTCATTTTCATCTCTTTTACAAACAATACATGTATGTTCAGTATTTTCCATTTTTTTATATTAAGGTTTAAAAGATGCAAATATATTTAATTCCGGTTAAGCAGAAAATTATTTTTTACATTTAACATAAGTTTTTACATAGAAATAAAATAGCTTAATTTTGCAGTTTAAATTTATTAGCATGAAAAAGATATTAAATGTTTTATTTGTTTTTGCTGCATTGCTTTTTTGCTATGCCGTATATACTGAAGATGATTTGTTACGAACAATTACAAAACCTGTTCCGTTAATTATTCTTTTGTTTATTCTGAAGCCAAACTCAAAATACCGAAAAATTATTCTTATTGGGTTTATATTTTCATTAGCAGGAGATATTTTCTTAATGAAAGTTGTTGATAAATTTATTTTTGGTTTAGCTGCATTCTTAATTGCTCATGTTTTCTATATAATTGCTTTTAGCAACAGATTTAAATCTTTGAAAATAATTAGCTCAGTGCCTTTTTATGTAATTGCAGGTATCTTAGCATATCTGTTTTATCCGTATTTAGGTAATATGTCAATTCCTGTTTTGGTTTATATTTTTGTGATAATGACAATGGTATGGAGAGCATATTTGCAAAGGAAACATAATAAATTTGCAATATACGCTTTTGCAGGAGCAATATTATTTGCGATTTCAGATTCTAATATAGCACTTACTAAATTCGTTCAAGATTATGATTATTCAAAAATAATTACTATTATTCTGTATTGGTCAGCACAATTTTTAATCTATAAATCAACAACAAAGGCTTAATAATTGTAATAACAAATAATTAAAGCAGATAATATTAATGATGAAAATTTACCATATTCTCACTATAAATCCGGGTTCAACATCTACAAAAATAGGTGTTTTTAAAAATGAAGAACTTCTTTTTGAAGTTAATATTCATCACGGTCCGAAGCAATTAGAGCAATTTGCTGATATTTGGGAACAATATTCATTCAGAAAAGAAGAAATTATTAATGAACTTGAAAAAAAACAATTTGATATTTCTGTCTTAGATGCAGTTGTAGGCAGAGGAGGTTTGATAAAACCGATACCGAGCGGAACTTACTATGTTGACCAAGATATGATTAATGATGCTCGTTGCGGATTTCAAGGACAACATGCTTCAAATCTTGGTTGTGTAATAGCATACAGCATAGGTTGGGAATATTCAATTCCTTCATACATTGTTGATCCGCCTGCAGTTGATGATTTAGAAGAAATTGCCAGAATATCGGGACATAAAGACTTTGAACGTTCATCACTTCTTCATGCACTAAATATTTTTGCAACTGCACGTGAATATGCTCAAAATGTTAAGAAAAAAATAACTGATTTAAACCTAATTATTGCACATCTCGGCGGCGGAATAACGGTTGCAGCCCTAAAAAAAGGAAAAGCCGTAAATGTGAATCACGGTTTATATGAAGGTCCGTTTTCCCCTGAACGAAGCGGAAGTTTGCCGTTATTTAAATTTCTTAAACAAAGCCAATCGGGTAAATATTCCGAAGCAGAGCTAAAAAAAATGGTTGTCGGAAAAGGCGGATTAGTTTCATATTTTAATACTAATGATGCGAGAGATGTTGAGAAAATGATTAATGCAGGTTCCGAAAAGTATAAATTAGTTTATGAAGCAATGGCATATCAAATTGCGGAAGAAATAGGGAAACGAGCAACTAATTTAAAAGGAAAAATTGATGCAATTGTTTTAACAGGCGGTTTGGCTAATTCTGAGATGTTGACAAGTTGGATAAAAGAGAGAGTAGGATTTATTTGCGAAACGATTATTTATCCGGGAGAATCTGAATTAGAGGCATTAGCACAAGGAGCATTGAGAGTTTTAAAAGGAGAGGAGAGAGCCAAGCATTATACACAAGATATTAAAAAAATAGGAATATTATATTGGGATAATTTGGAAGTGTATGTAAAATCTATTAATGTTATTGAAGAGAAATTTAAAAAAGCAGGTTATATTTTCCGGAAAGAACGTGATAATAATCTGCAAATAAAATATGAGAATTGTAAACGTGACGAAGAAAAGGTTATGTATGCAATTGAAAATTTCAAGAACGAAAAAGTTGATTTAATTTTTGCAATAGGTTCGCCGATTAGTATGCGAATAGGTCAGTATCTTAAAAATGATGATATCCCTGTTGTTTTTACCGGAATTTACAGTTCGGCAATAATTGCCGATTTTGAACAAGAACACAATAAAAATTATTATGCAACTTGTTATGCTCCTGAAATTGACGAACAATTTAAAAATACGGTTTTAAAAATTAAAAAAGACCTGAAAAAAATAGGTGTAATATACCGAAGAGGAGAACTGCAGGCAGAAATTCAATATGATGACATACTTGAATATACTAAAAAAGCAGGAATAAAATTATTCAGCTATGAAATACAAGAAGTTGAAGATTTCGGAAAAGCAAAGGCATATTTTAAACGAAAAGAAGTTGAATGGGTTTATATAGGTACAAGCACCGTTATTGCAGCATCGGGTTATGAGCAGTTAAGTATAATAACCGATAACTTCCCTACACTGTGTATGTTAGAAGATACAGTTTTAAGAGGCGGATTATCCGGCTATGTTATTCCTTGGGATGTTATAACTGAAAGTTCTGTAAAAATTGCATTGGATATTTTGGATAAAAACTTTATAAAATCAAGAGTCGCAAAGCCGTCAAAAGCAAAACTTTTTGTGAACAGAAAAACTGCACAAAAATTAAATCTGTTTAATACTTTTGATAAGTTTGAGAATAAAGAGTTTGTGTAAAACTCACAAAGCATTCAAAATACTATTACTCTGAATTATTCATATCTGATACGAGTAATATTTAAAACCTTACCGCTGTAATTGTGAGGATAATATTAATCTAAAATGTATCATTTAAGATACTCTCAAAATCATCATCAGTCTCAAAATTATCACTATTTACAGGAATGTATTCAAAATCAATATCATAATCAACCAAATCTTCAAATTCTTCTCCTTCTTCTCTCATATCTTCATCATCTTCACTGTAAAGCCAACGTATTTTAACTTCAAAACCGTGTTCTGTAAGTTCTCCCAATTTATTCATGAAAATTAACAGAAACTTTGCTGAAGATGTGTTAAAATAACTGAAATTTAAATCAAATACTGTAAGTTCCAGCGGATCTTTTTTGTATTCCTCAAACCACTTAAAAACAGGTTCGTAAAATTCAAATGCGTTAGGCGGGCAGGATATTCCGTACAATTGGAATTTGTCGGAATCTTTATCTAATGATATACCCGGAGATAAATCTTTAGGCTTTAGATATATTGCTTCCATTAATTTAATTAATTTAGATTAGAGAGCATTATTTCTGATAATAAATATTATCACTTAATTTAATAAATACAAAGTTAATAAAATAATATTATAATCTAAAGCAAAAAATGCGGATATAACCCGCATTAATTCATATAATATAATCTAAAAATAAACTAATCGTCAAGATCTTCAAATTTAACATCAGTAAATTCATCTTTTATCTCTTCTGCTTTATCTTTAACTTCTGTTTCGTCTTCTTTCTTTTCAGGCATTTTTCCTGTTTCAACAAATTCTATAACATCATCTAAAGCATCGGCGAATTTGTCAAAATCCTCTTTATATAAGAAAATCTTATGTTTTTCCACTTTGTAACTGCCGTCTTCATTATAGCGTCGTTTTCTTTCGGTAACAGTAATATATCGTTCACCGCTTTTCGTTTCCTTAACATCAAAATAGTAGGTTCTTTTTCCGGCTTTTACTGAACTCGTAAAAATATTCTCCCTAAATTTCTTTGCTCCGTCAGTCATTTGTTCGTCCATCTTGAATTTTTAATTTAATTAGTAATTAGTTCCTGCTCAATGCAAAATTAAATAAAAAAATATAATTGTTGCTTTTTTTAAATAATTATTCAAATGTTATTTAATGTTTTATTTGCTATTTTAAGTCAATAGTCAAATAATCAATGTCTTACATTATGTTCTTTAACTTTAAAATTTGTTACATTTTTATTTCTCAAAATCAATACCTATTTTTACAAATAATTGTACAATGCAGAAGTTTAAAATGATGAAGAAGTTTAAAATAATTTTTAAAATCCTGATTTTTTTCACCGCATCTTTAATCACAGTTTTTTTGTTTCCCGAAAGTAATAAGTTTTCTTACGAATTCCAAAAAGGAGAACCGTGGAAACATAAAAGTTTAATTGCCGAATATGATTTTTCGGTATATAAAAGCAAAGATATTATTGAGCAAGAGAAAGACAGTATTTTAGAAAATGTAAAACCCTATTTTAAGTTTAAAGAAGATGTTTCTATAAAAAAAACAGAACTTTTTAATTCCGAATTTGATATTTTAATCGAAAAATTAACATCCGGCTTGTCCGATGATAATTTAATTGCAAATATTCAACAAAATTCAAATGTAATAAAGCAAAAGATTATTAATAAACTGACTTCAATATACCGGAAGGGAATTATTGAGCCGATAACTGCCGAAGAAATTGTTAACAAAAAAGATTTAAAAATATATATCGTAAAAAATAATGTTGCAGAATTACATGACTACGACAAGTTATTCAGTCAGAAAAAAGCATATTTTGAACTAAACTCTTTATATTCTGAGTTAATAAAAAATGCAAATTTTCCGATGCCCGAAATTGATTTTTCAAAATATGTTGAATACAATGTCCTGTATGATAATCAGATGAGTCAGAAGACAAAAGAGCAATTACTAAATGACATTTCTCCTGTAAGAGGCATGATACAAGCCGGAGAAAGAATAATATATCAAGGACAATTAATAAATGACGACAAATTTCAAATTCTTACATCATTAAAAAAACAATATTTATCCGAACAGGATTCTTATTCTGACAGAGCAATAGTTTTTGTAGGACAATTTATTTTAGTTGCCGCTATCTTTTCAATATTATTTTTATATCTTTATTTTTATAACTCAAAAATTTTCTATCATAACCGTAAATTACTGTATTTTCCCTTTTTAACCATTTTAATTATTATAAGTTCAGCAGCAGTTTCTAAATATGAAATACTAGACTTATATCTTGTCCCTGTTACGATACTCCCTCTGATAACAGCAACTTTTTATAAACCTCGTACGGCTTTTTTGCATCATATAGTAACAATATTATTAATAGGTTATATCGCTGCTAACGGTTTTGAATATATCTTTATTCAGTTTATTGCAGGCTTTGTTGCAATTTCCGGTGTAAGTCGCTTAAACAGACGAAGCCAAATTTTATGGACAGCAGCATTAATTTTTATTACATATTTTATTTTATTTAGTGCAATAACTACAATACAAGAAGGAGATATTAATAAAATTGATTTTACAAAAATTGCATGGTTTGCCGGAAGCAGTGTTTTAGTATTAATTGCATATCCGTTAATTTTCTTTTTTGAAAAAGTATTCGGTTTCTTATCCGATGTTACATTAATAGAACTTTCCGACACTAACAGACCTCTGCTGAAATTACTTGCCGAAAAAGCACCCGGAACATTTCAACATACAGTTCAAGTTGCTAATATCTCGGAAGAAGCAGCAAGAGAAATAGGAGCAAACCCCTTGCTTGTCAGAGCAGGAGCAATGTATCATGATATCGGAAAAATGAATAATCCGTCTTTTTTTATTGAGAATCAACATTCTGAGAATCCACACGATAAAATAAGCCCGCTTAAAAGTGCCGAAATAATTAAAAAACACGTTACAGACGGAGTGAAAATGGCAAAAAAATACGCATTACCAAAAGAAGTTGCTGATTTTATTACAACACATCACGGAAATTCAAAAATTGCTTGGTTTTTATATAAATATAAAGAATTAAATAAAGATGAAGAAATAGATGAAACTTTATTTCAACACAAAGGGATTTTACCTTATTCAAAAGAAACTGCAATAGTTATGATTGTCGATTCGGTTGAAGCAGCATCAAGAAGTTTACCCGAATATACAGATAAAACAATTGACGATTTAATTGAAAAAATTGTAACCGGTAAAATCTCGGAAAATTTATTAATAGAAGCTGATATAACTTTTGCAGAAATAAATAAAGTTAAAAAGTTATTGAAAACAAAATTGAAAAACATATATCATACAAGAGTTGTGTATCCGGAATAAGTAATTATTAAAATAGATTTTAATTTTTTTCGTTATATTTAATAAATGAAACAACTGTTAATAATACTGATTGCATTTTTAAGCATAAATATTTCTGCTCAAGACAATAATACACCCGAAGGTTATGTGAAATATTCTAATTCTTTTAAATTTAAAGACGGTATTTTTGAAAGTTTCATACAGGTAAAAGAAAATAATCCGATAAAAAAATCACAAATTGTAACAAATATTGATTATAACAGCTTTGATTTTTTCGACCGTTTATTAGAAGAAAAAATAATTACAGTTTATGATAATTTAGGTGTAAACAGGAAAATTAAAACAGAAAAAATATGGGGTTTCAGCAATAAAGGAGTTTTATATATTAATTTAAATGATGAATACAACAGAATACCTGTTTTCGGCAACATAAGTCATTTTATTGCAAATAAAACATATATAGAGTATGACCCTTACAGGTATAATTCCTATAACAGATATAACAACCCCTATAGTACGAAAACTGTACTGATGCAATATCTTCTTGATTTTGAAACAGGTAAGATTTATGATTTTAATTATAAATCTGTTGAATTATTAATCTCTAAAGATCAAGATTTATATGAAGAATTCAGCAAATTAAGTAAAAGAAAGAAGAAAAAGTTACAATTTTTATATGTCAGGAAATATAACCAAAAACATCCGATTTATTTCCCGAAATAATTTTATTAAACTAAAACGAAAATGAAAATGAAAATGAAATCTTTCAGCCTGATAATTTCAGCAATATTATTAAGTGTATCACTTTATTCGCAACAAATGCTGCCTACCTCTAAACAAGTAAATACTTTTTTAGATTCCAGAACTTATTTTGTTCAAGATAATAACCTTTTCGGAATGTATAACTCCGCAATAGCTGATGCAGCAAAAAAACACTGGAAAATTACTGATTATGCCATAATTAATAAAGATGATTACAATAAAAAAAGATATGTGCCTACGGCTTCAATGATTATTCAAACAGAATCTCATTTTGAAGGACAAGAAGATTTAGGAATATTCACTTCTTTAAGTCTTGTTCTCGGAAGATCAGGCGGCAATATAAACACAATGCCTGATATTATTACATTACCGTTGGCATACAGCGATGTAGATTATGATCAATATCATTATAAACTCGGTTTGGCTTTAATATTTATGCAAAATCACGTTAAATGGTTAAAAGATAATCCTGATATTGAAGACAAAGCTCTGATTAATCACTATAAGAAAAGTAAAAAAAGCACAAAAGAAAAAACTTTATACCTGCTGAAAAATGAAATGGCAGAAGATGTAAAAACAATTTCTGCAATAAAAGAAGTATATTCCGGAGATGTTAAATTTGTAAGCAAAGAAGAAATACAAGAAGCAATTGACAGTAAAAATGAAAATATTTTAGTTTTACACATGGTAGCTCCCAAACGAGCTGTAAAAGGAACAGTTGTTACAAAAATGATTTTAAGTGCAAACAATGCAGAAATTTATTATTTTGATTATCACAGAGTAAAAGGGAAACGAAACCCCAATAAGTTTCTGAAATCTGATTTTGAAGCTTTGAATGAATTGTAAATCTATCTTATAGTTTAAAATAAACCCTGGCAATTACAGACATACCTGTCAGGGTTGTTTTTATTACGGAAATATATGAAACATTATCTTGTAATAATATTTTTATTAAGTCTCAAAATGCTCTCGGCACAACAAGAGCCGAACCTCATTGATGCAGTTTTTGATAAAGATGAAAAAAAAGTATTTTATCTTCTTAAAGCCGGAAAAAATCCGAATGAATTAACTTCCGAAAATGTAAGTCCGTTAATGTATGCGGCAGACACAGGAAATCTTTACTTATGCAAATTATTAATAGATTACAAAGCCGATGTAAATATTATTCCCGAAAACAAAACAACGGCACTTTTATCTGCAACAAAAAGAAATTATCCGGAAATCGTAGAACTCCTTTTAAAAAATAATGCAAATCCGGATATTTCTGACAATGCAGAAATGACACCTTTGATGTATGCCGCTGCTTTCGGATATCCGCTTGTTGCTTCGTATCTATGTGAATATAATGCAAATACAGAACGCTCAAATTCATTCGGAACAAATGCTGCAATGATTGCTGCATATTACGGTGATGTTGAAATTTTACAAGTTCTGTATGATTTTTATGCAGATTTTAATTTTGCAGACAATAAAGGTTTTACTCCTTTAATGATTTCTGCACAAGAAGGAAAAATAGATGCCGTAAAATTTTTAATTGAGAAAGAATCAGATATTAATGCAATTAATTCCGAAAATCTAACAGCATTAGATTTTGCTGTTTGGAAAGAACACAAAGAAATTGTTGAATATTTAATGCAAAAGGCATTAAATAAAGACCGGCAAATATCAAAAAAAATAACAACATGTGATATAGCGGCTTTTACAGAAAATGATGAAATAATAGATTTATTTTGTGAAGAATATAAACACCCGGTCAAAAAATCAAAAATGTCTGTAGGTTTTTTCAGAGAAAAACTTAATTTCGCCGTAAAAGATATTTCAAAAGAAATTTTCGAAAATAAATAAACCAAAAATTGAATTATTACAATAAAATACCGAAAGAAATATTAAATGAACTTCCTGTAAGAAGTTTTGAAGGAGAAATATACCTTATTGATAACAATAAAAGTATGCATAAAGCAATTATTGATTTAAAAAAGCAAGCAATTCTCGGGTTTGATACCGAAACTCGTCCTGCTTTTAAAAAAGGCGTATTTCATAAAGTTTCATTACTGCAACTTGCAACAAACAACAGAGCATATTTATTTCGCCTGCATGAAACAGGTCTTCCTCCTGAATTATCAGAAATACTGTCAAATACAAATATAATTAAAACAGGTGTTGCAATAAAAGATGATATTAAAGCATTGCAAAAACTTAACAAGTTTTCTCCGGGAGCTTTTATAGAACTTCAAAAATATGTTGACGGATTCGGGATAGAAGATAACGGATTAAAAAAGATTACGGGAAATGTACTGGGTTTCAGAATATCAAAAGGAGCAAGACTTACAAATTGGGACAATAATACCCTGACTGATACGCAGTTAAGATATGCTGCAACAGATGCCTGGGTTTCTTACGAAATTTATAAAAAACTTTCGGGGCTAAACGGAACAGATTTAAATATTCAGTTTAATCTTTAAAAGGTCTTCAGTTTCAAAATTTTTATACGTATGAAAATAGATATTAAAAATACAAATAACTTTATTACTGAATCTGCAATAAACGTATTTCAAACAAATGCAGAAAAAGCAAATATGTTATTGCACAGTAAAACGGGGAAAGGAAATGATTTTCTCGGTTGGGTTAATTTACCCGAAGAAATCTCTCCCGATTTACTTTCTGATATCGAAAATACTGCAAACGAACTGATAAAGAAAATTGATACAATGGTAATAATAGGCATCGGAGGTTCTTATCTCGGAGCAAAAGCTGTTATTGAGGCTTTATCAGATAACTTTTCAATGATGAAAAATGAACTTGGTAAAGCTAAGGTTATTTTTGCCGGTCAAAACCTGAGTGAAGACTATTTATATGAATTAAGAGAACTATTATCCGATAAATCTTATGCTTTAACAATTATTTCTAAATCAGGAACAACAACTGAACCTGCTGTTGCATTCAGGATTTTAAAAAAGGATTTAGACAAAAAATACGGGAAAGAAGAAGCGAAAAACAGAATTATTGCAATAACCGACAAAGAAAAAGGTGCTCTTAAACAGTTAGCAAATAAAGAAAGATATAAAACATATATAATTCCGGATGATGTGGGCGGCAGATTCTCAGTATTTACTCCGGTCGGTTTATTTCCGATTGCAGTTGCAGGCTATGATATTAAAGAACTTATAAAAGGTGCAAAAGCTATGTTCGAAAGAACAAAAACTACGGATAACCCGGCAGTTATATATGCAGTAGTTCGTAACATACTGTATATAAGGAATTATACAAACGAAATATTAGTAAATTATAACCCTAAACTTAACTTTATTGCCGAATGGTGGAAACAACTATACGGTGAAAGCGAAGGAAAAAACGGTAAAGGGATTTTTCCTGCAAGTGTCAGCTTTACAACTGATTTACACTCAATGGGACAGTACATTCAAGACGGGAAACGAAATATCTTTGAAACAGTTATTTCAGTAGAAAAAGCAAAGTATTCAATAATTTTAGAAAAAGATGACTCAAATCTTGATAAGTTAAATTACCTTGCAGGAAAACATATTGAAGAAATAAATAAAAGTGCCGAGCAGGGTACTTTATTAGCACATATTGAAGGCAATGTCCCTAACATTAAAATTACTGTTCCTGAAATAAATGAATTTTATCTCGGAGAATTATTGTATTTCTTTGAAAAAGCTTGCGGAATAAGCGGTTATTTATTAAATGTAAATCCATTTGACCAGCCGGGTGTTGAAGCATATAAAAAAAATATGTTCCGAATTCTCGGAAAACCCGGATACTAAATATGTATATATTTGAAAAACAAATAACTATTTTTTCTGTTTTTAATATTTTTTGTATATTTGAAAAACAAAATAGTCTTAAAAATATAATTTTAAGAAGCCTTATTTTAAAAATATGGTAATTACTAAGAAGTTTATTTTAGCAAAATTCCATTTAACTTTAAAGGAAAAAGACGAAATAAAAATGAATAATTCTGTCAAAGATATTATACAAGATATTATAAATATTATTACAGATTCAACCGGAAATACATCTTCTGTTAACTGGAAAAATTGGTATATTGGTTTAACCGTATATCCTAATCAAGAAAAAAGAGAACACGGAAAACCTGCAAAATGGAAATACTGGAAAGCAAACTCATCGGCAGATGCTCTTAAAATTCAAAATTATTTTTTAGATAAATTCCCTATTAATCTCAGCAGAAAAAACGGTAAATATGATTACTTTGTTTATGTATTTAAAAAATAAAAAATGAAGACAATTATTCTGCTATCATTAGCTTTTTCTTTTCAAATATCATTTTCTCAAAACAACTTCAAAAAAGAAATTAAATATTTCCAAAATACTATAAACAAGCAATATGCCGATACTGCTGAAAGTCCTCTGTTAAAAGAAGATTTAGCAAAATTTAAAAGCTTAGATTTTTATCCTGCAAAAAAGAAATACAAAGTTGAAGCAAAATTTACAAGAACAAAAGATGCAATTCCCTTCAAAATGAAAACAACAACTGACCGAGCACCCGAATATGTAAAATACGGTAATGTTGAATTTGAAATTGACGGAAAGAAGATTAAAGTAGGAATCTATCAAAGTTTGCGTTTGAAAGAGAAAGAAGAATACAAAGATTATTTATTTTTACCGTTCCGTGATTTAACAAGCGGAAAAACCTCATACGGCGGCGGCAGATATGTAGATTTAAAAATTCCTGAGGGTAATACAATTATAATTGACTTCAATAAAGCCTACAATCCGTATTGTGCTTATAATCATAAATATTCATGTGTTGTACCTCCTTTAGGAAATTTCATTGCTGCTGAAATAAAAGCAGGAGTAATGAAATTTGCCGAACATTAAATTATTTCACATGCTTCTCCGCATGATAAGAAGACCTTACGAGCGGAGAACTTTCAATAAATGCAAAACCTTTTTTAAGAGCAATTTCTTCCCATTTTTTAAATATATCAGGATGAACATATTCAATAACTTCGGCATGCTTAGGTGTAGGTTGTAAATATTGACCGATTGTAAAAGCCTTGCAATTAACGGCTCTTAAATCATCCATCAACTCAACTACTTCATCAAAAGTTTCACCCAAACCTACCATTATTCCTGATTTGGAAGTAATTCCCGAATCCGAGATATATTTAATAACTTCCAAACTTCTGTTATACTTTGCTCGGCTTCTTATTTGAGGCGTTAATCGCTTAACAGTTTCAAGATTATGTGAAATTACTTCAGGTTTTGCATCAATTACTTTTTGGATAAGTTCCGAAACAGCATCAAAATCAGGGATTAAAGTCTCAATTGTAGTTTCAGGCATTAATTTTTTAATTTCAAAAATAGTTTCAGCCCAAATTGTTGCTCCTTTATCTGCCAAATCATCACGGTCAACCGAAGTTAAAACAACGTGTTTCAAATTTAAAGCTTTTACGGAACGAGCAACCTTTACGGGTTCATTAAAATCGGGTGGGAGAGGCTTACCTGTTTTAACGGCACAAAACTTACAAGCACGTGTACATATATCGCCCAAAATCATTAAGGTTGCAGTCCCTCTGTCCCAACATTCGCCCAAATTAGGGCATTTACCGCTTGTACAAATCGTATTCAAATTATGCTTGCTGATTGTTTTTTGAACTGCGGCATATTTATTACTTTGCGGTAGTTTTATTTTTAACCAATCGGGCTTTCTTCTGGTGTTTTGTTTTTTATTTGTATTCATTTATTTTTTAGATCATAAAAATCAGAGGTTTAACTCCTGATCATTTCTGTATCAGTTATTTAAATAATTCTAATAAAATTATACTTAAAAAAATTAATACTATACCAATTATAAAAATTCTTGATTCTTTTGTCCATTTCTTAGATTTAATATAAGGTTTTCTTTCACAAGATTTAATTATATAATTTATTATTTCTGATGAATTTAAATATTCCTTATTATATATTTCAATAATTCTTCCATCTTCTAGTTTAAGCAGTATACCTTTTGAAACTGTAACTTTTCCATGAAATTCAAAATCATTGTATTTTACATTAGATAAATCAGCAACTATTTTTTTACCAAATAATGGTTCTTTAATAGTTATTGTTTCGTTGAAAATTTCAATTATTTTAATTGTTTTTGATAAAGCAACCAAAACCCATATTCCTAACCAAATATATGTCATCCCAAAGAGCAATTTCTCAAAATCTAAATTAGCTTTTGTTACCAAAAAAATACCATATACAATCATTATGAAAATAAATGTAAAGTATATAGCTTTCGCCATAATTGATATTTTTTTGAATTCTGTCTTTATCGTTAATGTTTTCAATAAAAAAATGACTAAAATTAAAATCTATTTTACAACAATCTTCTCATTAAACCTTTTCCCCTCTACAACAAAATTACAAATATAAACACCTTTCGATAATTTATTTCCGAATTGATTGCAAGTTTTCAAAGAATATGAATTACTTATTTCTAAAAACATAAAAAGTAAGGGTTTAACCGCCTGACTATATTGTAATTTGTTATAAATCTATCCGTTTTATTTCATCTTGTCTGTTATCCCAAAAAGATAAAATCTCAATCCGATTTTCCTTAATTTCATAAAAAATTAAAAAAACTTTCAATACAATTACTCTTGTCTTTTTATCGGCTGTTAATCTGCCTATAGATTCATTGGTTGAAAGTATATTTAATATGTTTTCAATACGTTTTAATAATTTAAGACTGCATTTAGTATTCCCGTTTCTTTGGATATAAAATTTTAATATCTCTTTTAATTCTGAGTTTGCACGCAAAGACCAAATTATTGATTTTTCAGCCATACTTTTAAATTAGAAATCGATTCTGAATTCTCTGTATATTTTCCTTCTTTTATTTCATCTTTACTATGTTCAATAGATTTGATTTGATCTTCATTCAATTCATACAATGCCTGTTCAGAACTATCAAAGATAGTTTGTAAAGCTTTTAGAAACTTTAAATCATCAGAGTTTTTAATCCTTAATATCAAATTGTTTTTTAATAGTAATATGCTGTCCATTTCTTGATATTTTATTCAAATTTACGAAAATAACTTGTATTATTTTATAAGAATTTTGTTTTAATACTTTCTAATGTCCCTTAACGACCTTTGTTCTGCAACAACCTTCTCTCTATTTTTTACCTTCAATAACAAAATTGCAAATATAAACACCTTTTGATAATTAATTTCCGGATTGCTTACAAGTTTTCCAAGAATATGAATTATTTATTCTACTGTAAAGTAAAATAGTTTATTAGTTGCACAAAAAAACATCTGTCAAACTCAAAAATTCTGATTACTTATTTATCTTTGCAAGTTAAATCAAATAATCAAACTGTTGAAATGAGTTATACAGAATTAAGTGAACAAGAACAAATAAGAAGAGATTCTTTAAATAAAATTATTGAATTAGGAATAAACCCTTATCCGGCCGCAAAATATGAAGTTACTGCATACAGCCAAGATATAAAAGATAGTTTTTCGGAAAAAGAAAATAATTATCAAGACATAAGCATTGCCGGAAGAATAATGACTCGCAGAATTATGGGCAAGGCTTCTTTTGCAGAATTACAAGATGCAAAAGGAAAAATTCAAGTTTATTTTAACCGAGATGTAATATGCCCTGATGAAGATAAAACAATGTATAACACTGTTTTTAAGAAATTATTAGACCTCGGTGATATAATCGGTATAAAAGGTGAAGCATTTAAAACAAATGTCGGAGAAACGTCCGTAAGAGTTAAAGAATTTACAATTTTAAGTAAATCTATTCGACCTTTACCGGTAGTAAAAGAAAAAGACGGTGTAACTTACGATGCATTTTCAGATGCCGAGCAAAGATACCGAATGCGTTACCTTGATTTAATGGTTAATCCGCATGTAAAAGAAGCTTTTATAAAAAGAACAAAGCTTACTAATTCGATGCGTGAATATCTTAACGGAAAAGGGTATCTTGAAGTTGAAACACCGATTTTACAACCTATTTACGGCGGTGCAGCTGCACGTCCGTTTAAAACACATCATAATTCACTTGATCAAACTTTGTACTTGCGTATTGCTAATGAATTGTATCTCAAAAAGTTAATCGTCGGAGGTTTCGATGGTGTTTATGAATTTGCAAAAGATTTCCGTAACGAAGGAATGGACAGATTTCATAATCCGGAATTTACACAAATGGAACTTTATGTTGCATACAAAGATTATTTTTGGATGATGAATACTGTTGAAGAAATGGTTGAAAAAATTGCAATGGATATTCACGGAACAACCAAAGTGAAAGTAGGAGAGAATATTATTGATTTTAAACGACCGTGGAAAAGATACACAATGTTTGAAGCTATTGAACATTTTACCGGTATTGATGTGTCTAAAATGGATGAAGCAGAATTATTAGAAACAGCAAAAAAACTAAATATTCCTACGGATGATTCAATGGGAAAGGGAAAGCTCATTGATGAAATATTCGGAGAAAAATGCGAAGCTCAATTAATTCAACCGACGTTTATTACAGATTACCCGGTTGAAATGTCACCCTTGGCAAAAAAACACAGAAGCGTTGACGGTTTGGTTGAACGTTTTGAAGCCGTTTGTAACGGAAAAGAAATTTGCAATGCCTATTCTGAATTAAATGACCCAATAGACCAAAGAGAACGTTTTGAATCACAATTATTACTAGCAAAAAGAGGTGATGATGAAGCCATGATGTTGGATGAAGACTTCCTAAAAGCTATTGACCACGGAATGCCTCCTACATCAGGTTTGGGCATAGGAATTGACCGTTTAGCAATGATAATGACAAATTCAGACTCAATACAAGATGTCCTTTTCTTTCCGCAAATGCGACCTGAAAAGAAAGCATCTAAAATTGTTGAGTTAAATAATGAAGAAAAATCGATATATGATATTGTACAAAAAGAAAATAAAATAGAATTAGTTAAGTTGAAAGAACAAACAGGTCTCTCAAATAAAAAGTGGGATAAAACAATTAAATCCCTTTCAAAACTTGAACTTGTTGAAGTGTATAAAGATAATGATATATTATTTGTTAAAAATAAAGAATAATTTAAGAAGAAAATTAAGTAGAATTAGTTCAAAAGCAAGTTGTAATTAAGATATGTCAGAAAATGTAAACCATAAAAAATTATTTTTTCATGTCGGACTGGCAAAAACCGGTTCTACTTATTTGCAAAACAAGTTTTTTCATAAGTTAAAGGGCATTAAATATATTCATACCTCTAAGTTTTATAAGTATAAAGATATAATTGCAGAAAGTAAAGAGAACAGATTGCTATTTTCGCGTGAATTTGACAGACAATTTTTTGATGAAACAGCTAAGATTGCTAAACTATATCCTAATGCAAAAATAATCATTGTTTTGCGTTCAAACGAACAATGGATTGCATCGCAATACAGACGTTACGTTAAAAACGGCGGCTCTAAAAATATTGATAAATTTATTGATACGGAGAATAATACAGGAGTTTGGAAAATTGAAGACGTATTGTTTCTTCCGAAGTTAATTTTTTTGAAACAACACTTTAAACAAAAACCTTTAGTTTTATTTTATAATGAATTAAAAGAAAATCCACATAATTTCTTTACAAAAATAGCCGACTATACACAAACTCAATATAAAAAACAATCTGTTTCTTTAAATGCCAAACATAAGTCATATTCAGAGAAACAATTATTATTCGTAAAACGTATTACAAAAAAAAGATACAAAAAAGATCCTGATGAATTCACAAAAGGCGAAGTATCTTGGATTAAATTCCGCAGCAGATGGTTAATTCTTCACGCTGCTTTGTATTTTGCCAAAATTATACCTGTAAAAACTAAAGATAAACTTATTGATGAAAAATATTTAAAAAATTATAAAGAGTTTTTCAAAGAAGATTGGAAGTCTTGTTTGCAGTTTTTCGAAGAATTATATCACTAAGATAAAAGAATGAAAAATATAAATAAAATATGGCAATATGTAAAGCCTTATAAATGGTATGCTTTCGGCAATATTAGTTTTAACATCATTCAAATATTTTTTTCATTATCTGCACTTGCTTTAATAATTCCTTTTTTAGGAATTTTATTTGAACAACAAGAATTAATCAGTAAAGAGCCTGAATTATCATTTAATATGAGCTCTTTATTGAGTTATTTTAATTACTATATCAGCAAAATAATTATTGAATCCGGAAAGTCCTCTGCACTCAAATTTGTCAGTTTTATTGTTATAATTTCAATATTGTTAAAAAATCTTTTTATTTTCTTAGCTAAATTTTTTGAAGCGTATCTTAGAAACGGAATTATTCAAGACATCAGAAATGTATTGTATGTTAAAATTTTAGAATTATCATTATCATTTTATTCAGATGAAAAAAAAGGAGATATTATTTCCAGAATTTCAAATGATGTGAAAGAAGTTGAAAATTCTATAATGAAATCAATTGAAACAATTTCGAGAGAACCGTTTACAATTATCTTTTATCTCGGCATCTTAATTTGGATGAGTTCGCAGTTAACTATATTCCTGTTAGTTCTGTTGCCGGTAAGCGGAATTATTATAGGAATAATCGGAAAATCATTAAGAAAAAAATCAAAAAAAGCACAAACAAAACTCGGAGAATTATTTTCAGGAATTGAAGAAACATTATCAGGTTTAAGAATAATAAAGGCTTTTAATGCAGAAGAAAAAATGAAAACTAATTTTTTTTCTTTAAATAAAGTCTATACAAAACTTATGACAGCATTAACCAGAAGACAATTATCTGCTTCGCCCGTAAGTGAATTTCTCGGTGTTATTGTAATGATAATAATAATGTATTACGGAGGAACCCTTGTTCTTAACAATGAAAGCAACTTATCTCCTAGCGAATTTATAGGTTATATTGTTATTTTTTCGCAAATAATTAATCCTGCAAAGAAGTTCTCAACTGCTTTTTACGATATCAGAAAAGGTTATGCATCAATCGACAGAATTTCTGAAATATTAAAAGCCGATATTGATATTAAAGAAATTGAAAATCCGATTATTAAGGAAAACTTTGAATCTGAAATTGAATTTAAAAATGTTTCATTTAAATATGAAGATGAATATGTTTTAAAAAATATCAATTTAACTATCCCGAAAGGCAAAACAATAGCATTAGTCGGTCAATCAGGTTCCGGAAAATCGACATTAGTTGATCTTATTCCTCGTTTTTACGATATTGAAGAAGGTGAAATCTTAATTGATAAAATAAATGTAAAAAACCTGTCAATTAAGAGCTTAAGAGAATTAATGGGAAATGTAAATCAAGAACCTATTTTATTTAATGATACAATCGGAAACAATATCTCATTCGGCGTTAATAATGCTGATAATGAGCAAATAACAGAAGCCGCAAAAATTGCAAATGCACACTATTTTATTTCGGAAACAGAAAAAAAATATAATACAAATATTGGCGACAGAGGTTCAAAATTATCAGGCGGACAAAGGCAAAGATTAAGCATTGCACGTGCGGTTTTTAAAAACCCTCCTATTATGATTTTAGATGAAGCAACATCTTCATTAGATACAGAATCCGAAAAATTAGTTCAAGATGCATTGTATAAATTAATGAAAAACAGAACATCAATTGTTATTGCACATCGTTTGTCAACAGTTAAAAGTGCCGACTTAATTTGTGTTTTAAACGAAGGAGAGATAATTGAAAAAGGAACTCATAACGAACTCATTAAACTTAACGGCAATTATAAAAAACTTTATGACCTTCAAATGTTCTGATATTTTATCTTGAATATTTATATTTGTAAAAAAATAAGTTGTGCTGAAACAAATATCCATACATAATTATGCTTTAATTGAATCGCTTGAAATTGATTTTGAACCGAGTTATTCTGTAATTACGGGAGAAACAGGAGCCGGAAAATCAATTCTGTTGGGTGCTTTGTCGTTAATTTTGGGAAACAGAGCCGATACCGGAATTTTAAAAGATAAAGAAAAGAAATGTATCGTTGAAGCTGAGTTTGATATTCAAAGATACTCAATGAAAGTATTTTTTGATAAAAATGACATTGATTATGATGAAATTACACATGTAAGAAGAGAAATTTCGCCGACAGGTCGATCCAGAGCATTTATTAATGATACTCCGGTAACTTTAAATATACTTAAAGATTTAAGTGTTCAACTAACCGATATTCATTCTCAACATCAAAATCTGAATTTAAATGATAACAGTTTTCAATTAAATGTTTTGGATGCTTTTGCGAAACTGATCCCGAAAGTTAATTTTTATAAAGAGCATTATCTAAAGTATCAAAAAATAAAAAAAGAGTACCAAAAATTAATTGAACGTGCTCAGCAAGAAAAATCAGAATTAGACTATTTGCAATTTCGATTTGATGAATTAGAAGAAGCAAAATTAACGCTCGGAGAACAGTCTGAAATTGAATCTGAATTAAAACAATTAAACCATGCTGAAGAAATAACACAGAATTTAGCAACCTCTTTTTCTGAATTATCTGATGATGATAACGGTGTGTTAAAAAATCTAAGCGAAAGTATAAGTTCATTAAAACAAATACAGAGTTTTTTTAACAAAGCAGAAGGATTAATAGAACGTTTGGAAAGTACTAAAATTGAACTTGATGATATTTCTAATGAATTGGAAACATTATCCGGAGATATTGAAAATAATCCTGAACGAGTTGAATTTTTGAAAGAGCGTATTGATACAATTTACGCTTTACAAAATATACATAAAGTAAGTTCAATTGAAGAGTTGATTTCAATAAAGGATGATTTGCAAAATAAATTAGATGATATTACGTCTTTTGATGCTCAGATTTCTGAGAAAGAAAAATTACTTAAAGAACAAGAAGCAAAAATAACACGGCTTGCAGATGAATTATCAAAGGGCAGGAGAGAGGCATCCGGAAAATTGGAGACTCATATTATTAATATCCTACAAAAATTGGGTATGCCGTCTGCAAAATTTAAAATTTCTCAAAAAACGGTTCCGGAATTTACGGAAACCGGCAGAGATTATATCAGTTTTTTATTTTCTGCCAATAAACATTCTGAGGTTCAGGAAATTGCAAGTATTGCCTCCGGTGGTGAAATTTCCCGATTAATGTTAAGTATTAAATCTGTTATTTCAGATTCAATGGCTTTACCGGCTATTATTTTTGATGAAATTGATACCGGTGTTTCCGGTGATATTGCTGAAAAAATCGGTAATATCATGAAAGAAATGTCTGAAAACATGCAGGTTATCAGCATAACTCATTTGCCTCAAGTTGCCGCAAGAGCCGATTATCACTACAAAGTCTATAAAATTGAGGATGAATACGATACGCGTACGGATATTAAAAAACTAAATCAAGAAGAACGTATCAAAGAACTTGCAACCATGCTTAGTGGTGAGAATGTGACGGATGCTGCTTTGAAAAATGCTGAGGAACTTTTAAATTCATAATTTTATAAATGTTTCTTATAAATTTGTTTTTTTTACAAACTCCGAATTAATACTTTTACTTTTTAACCAATTTTTTACATTTTAACTTAAAAAAATGAATATACTCAATTCAAAAATCACGAAAGTTACTGTTTTTAATGACAGAGCACAAGTTACAAGAATTGCAGAAACAGATACAACGAAAGGAGAACATATTTTTAGATTTGAAAATTTACCTGAATCAATTGAGGAAAAAAGTATTCAGGTTAACGGTTTGGGTAAAGTTCTTTTAAAAGAGATAAAATACAAAGATGTTTATTACGAAGAAGTACAGGACGAAAAAAAGAAAAAACTTTATAATGATGCTGTTCAAGTTCAATTTGCGATTCAAGAAATTTCAGACCAAATAGCTCATGCTGAAAAAGAGAAACAATTCATGGAAAACATTGTCGTGAAAATTACCGGTGAATCTCAAGAAAGGACAATGGAGTTGAATCCGGAAAATTGGATGAAAATGGTAGAATTTTATCGCACAAAATTAGATTCATCCGACAAAGAAATTCGTGATGCGAATAAGCATTTAACAGAACAAAAAGGCAAGTTAAATAAAATTAACAAAGAAATTTCAAAACTTGGCATAAATGAAGGAAAAACCAAGAAAGTTGTTGATGTATTGATTGTTGCAGAAGAAACTTCAAAAATTGCATTAGCATTAACATATATTGTTTACGGTCCTTCATGGCAACCTGCATATAATTTACGAGTTTCATCTGAAAATAAGAAAATACTGGTTGAATATAATGCTGTAATCACTCAACAAACAGAGGAAGATTGGGAGAATATTGATTTAACAATTTCTACTGCACAAGTACAAATAGGAGGGACGGTTCCGGTTTTATCACCTTGGTATGTAGCAAAATATGTTCCGGCTCCGCCGCCGGCAAAGCATCAAAAGAAAGGAAGAGAGAGAATGCTTTCAAAATCAGCAATGGCTATGAAAGAAGCAATGGCTTTTGATGACTTTGAAGGAGAAGAAGTATTAGCCGGTATGATAGAAAAGCCCAAACCAATGATAAAACCGAATATTCATATCGAAGAAAAAGCAACTTCCACTACATATTCAATAGCAGGCAAATCTACTGTTTTAAGCAATGGAGATAATCATAAAACAGCAATAGGAGTAATGGAATTTGATGCTGATTTTGAATATACAATAGTACCGAAATTATCAACTTTTGCCTATCTTGAAGCAGAAATTACAAACAAATCCGATTATGTGTTTCTGCCCGGAGATGCTAATATATTTTTCGATAACAGTTTTGTTACCGAAACAAATTTAAAAAGTGTTCAGCCCGAAGAAAAATTTCATGTTTCACTTGGTATTGATGAAGGAATTAAAACGGAACATAAAATTATACCTGCATTTAACAAAGATGAAGGTATATTCAATAAAAAACAAAAGAAAACTTTTGATTTTGAAACAATTATTAAAAATGCTAAAAAAACAGATGAAAAAATCAAGTTATTACAGCATATTCCTGTTTCAAATGATGATAATATTGAAGTAAAATTAATAAGTCCGAAATATAAAGAAGAAACCGACAGTCTGAAAATAAGCAAACAAGGAATTGTAGAGAGAAATATGACTATAAAATCAAATGAAGAAACTGTAAATAAATTAAAATTTACGGTTGAATATCCGAGGAATATGAATGTTACGGGGCTTTAAAGCTTATTGTTTTATAGTTAAAATGATTATTAATAAACCTGACAACTTCCAAAATATCAATCTCTTTTACAGCATCTAAGAACAAAGTATTTGTTTTCGGTAAATTAATTTGCCCGTATCGTAAATAACTTTGCCAAATATGTTCAATATACCAACCCGGTTCTTTTCCCCAACGTATATCGATTTTTTTGCGTTGAAAGAAAGTAGCTTTATCAATTTCTAAAAAGATATGTTTGTTATACAAAGCATTCAATTCATCAAACCAAAAAGCAAATAAACCTTCACAAATCACTAAATCATTTTGTGTATCAGCTTCTTTAACGGCTGCAATAAATTCATTAATTCTGATTGTTGAAGGAATTTCCCAGTTAACATGCTCATTAATAGTGGTTAAATAATCACGACGATATACAAAATCATCTTGACATAACACTTTAACTTTAAGGTCTGTGTAATGTTTTCTCAGTTTTTCTGCCAATGCAGACTTTCCGGAATTACTGCAGCTGCCGATACCGATTATCATACTATTGAATTTGCTGTATCAATTTAATAAGTAGAATGTATTTCTTTATTGAAATTATAGGTACATAAAATGTATAAATGCTGCAATGAATTAAATGCTTTAATAAATAAGTGCGTTCTAATTTAAGCATTATAGCATTCAATCATTGCAGAATTATTTTTACTAAGCTCCTAATGTTGCAACCATTACAGCTTTTATAGTATGTAAGCGATTTTCAGCTTCATCGAATACTATTGATGCCTCAGATTCAAACACTTCTTCTGTCACTTCCATTCCGGTTAATCCGTATTTTTGATAAATCTCTTCACCCACAGTAGTTTCCCTGTTATGAAATGCAGGTAAACAATGCATAAATTTGGTATTTTTATTACCGGTCATTTCCATTACTTCGGTATTAACTTGGTAAGGTTTTAAAAGTTCAATTCTTTCTTTCCAAACTTCTTCCGGTTCTCCCATCGATACCCATACATCGGTATAAATAAAATCAACATCCTTCACACCTTTTTCAACATTATCTGTCACCATAATTTTCGCACCGGTTTCTTTTGCAATTTCATTACATTGTGCAACTAACTTATCCTCAGGCTGAACAGATTTCGGTGCAACCATACGAACATCCATTCCCATTTTAGCGGCACCCACCATTAAGGAGTTGCCCATATTGTTTCGAGCATCGCCCATATAAGCAAATTTAACTTTATTTAAAGGCTTATCACTATGTTCAATCATAGTCATAAAATCTGCAAGAATTTGTGTCGGATGAAATTCATTGGTTAAACCGTTCCAAACCGGAACTCCTGCATAATCGCCTAAATCTTGAACAGTTGTTTGAGCAAAACCTCTGTACTCAATTCCGTCATACATTCTTCCGAGAACACGTGCTGTATCTTTCATACTTTCTTTTTTGCCTATTTGCGAACCCGAAGGACCCAAGTAAGTAACATTTGCACCTTGGTCGTATGCAGCAACCTCAAAAGCACATCTTGTTCTGGTTGATGCTTTTTCAAAAATTAAAGCAATATTTTTCCCTTTTAATGTTTGTTGCTCTGTACCTGCATATTTTGCAGCTTTCAAGTCTAATGAAAGTTTTAATAAAAAATTAATCTCCTTCGGACTGAAATCTAAAAGTTTAAGGAAGTTCCTGTTTCTTAAATTGTATGCCATTTTATAAATTTTTTAGTTAATTTTCTTTGTTGCAAATGTAGAATTTTATCTTTACATTCAAATATCACTTTATACATTTTTATTTTATGTTAAAAAAAATAAATAGTAATGATTTTTATCACACAGAAGAACATAGATATTTTAAAATTTTGCACAATTATAATTAAATAATAATTATGAACTTAACACACATTGAACACATCGGAATTGCCGTAAACAATATTGAAGAAGCAAAAAAATATTATGAAGATGTTCTGGGATTGAAATGCTATGCAATAGAAGAAATTAAAGACCAAAAAGTAAAAACAGCTTTTTTTATGATAGGTCAAACAAAAATTGAACTCCTTGAACCTACTTCCGATGAAAGCCCCGTTGCAAAATTCATAGCAAAAAAAGGGCAGGGAATACACCATATTGCATTCGCAACAAACGATGTTAATAAATCATTACAAGAGGCTCAAAATAAGGGCATTAAACTTATTGATAAAGAAAAAAGAAAAGGAGCCGAAGGTTTAAATATCGGGTTTTTACATCCTAAATTCACAATGGGAGTTTTAACCGAATTTTGCGAAAAAGGAGAAAAATAAAAATAGTCAATTTAAATTAATCAATTAATAAATATAAAAGATGTCTCGTCAAGAAGAAATACAGAAATTAATAAACATGCGTGAAGAAGCACGTCTCGGCGGCGGTGTAAAGCGTATTGAGAAACAACACAATCAAGGGAAATATACTGCAAGGGAACGTATTGATATGATATTAGATGAAGACAGTTTTGAAGAATTCGATATGTTCGTAAAACACAGATGCAAAGACTTCGGTTTAGAAAAAGAACAGTATCTCGGAGACGGTGTTGTAACCGGTCACGGAACAATTGACGGCAGAATCGTTTATATTTTTGCACAAGATTTTACTGTTTTCGGAGGCTCATTATCTGAAACATATGCTCAAAAAATATGTAAACTAATGGATCAGGCAATGAAAGTAGGTGCCCCTGTTATCGGTGTAAACGATAGCGGCGGTGCTCGTATTCAAGAAGGTGTAATGAGCCTTGCCGGTTATGCCGAAATTTTTCAAAGAAATATAATGGCTTCAGGCGTAATTCCTCAAATATCTGCCATTTTCGGACCTTGTGCAGGAGGAGCTGTTTATTCTCCTGCATTAACTGATGTTGTAATTATGAGTAATAAAACAAGCTATATGTTTGTTACCGGACCCAAAGTAGCAAAAACCGTAACCGGTGAAGATATTTCTACCGAAGACCTCGGAGGAGCAACGGTTCACGCTACAAAATCAGGAGTTGCTCATTTCAGAGCAGATGATGAAGACGAAGGCATAATGCTGATTAGAAAAATATTAGAATATTTACCTCAAAATAATCTTGAAGATCCTGTTCAAACAGAATGTAAAGATCCTATTGACAGAAAAGATGACATCTTAAATGAAATAATTCCAGAAAACCCTAACCAACCTTATAATGTAAAAGATATTATTTATACAATTGCAGATTCTGCCGAATTTTTAGAATTTCACCGACATTATGCAAAAAATATTGTAGTAGGTTTCATTAAATTAGACGGTCGTCCTGTCGGTGTTGTTGCTAATCAACCTAACTTCCTTGCCGGTGTTCTCGATATTGAAGCATCTAAAAAAGCAGCTCGCTTCGTTAGATTTTGCGACAGTTTCAATGTTCCGCTTCTTACTCTTGTTGATGTTCCCGGTTTCCTTCCCGGAAGTGCTCAGGAATACGGCGGAATTATTATTCACGGTGCAAAACTTTTATTTGCATACGGTGAAGCAACAGTTCCTAAAGTTACGATTACTTTAAGAAAATCATACGGCGGAGCACATGACGTTATGAGCAGCAAACAATTAAGAGGAGATATTAATTACGCTTGGCCCTCCGCAGAAATCGCAGTTATGGGTGCTTCGGGAGCAGTTGAAATTCTCGAAGGAAAAAAAATCAGAAGTATGGAAAACGAAGAAGAAAAAGAAAAATATATTCTGGAAAAAGAAAATGAATATAAAGAAAAATTTGCAAATCCCTATGTTGCCGCACAATACGGTTTTATTGATGATGTTATTGAACCGAGAAATACACGTTTCAGAATTATCCGAGCATTTAAAACATTAGAAAATAAGAGGTTAACTAATCCTCCGAAAAAACATTCAAATATTCCGTTGTAGTAATATTTAATTATTATTTCATTAAAGCATTAAAATAAAAAAATGGACACATCAAATTTTACAATTGCAATAGTCGGTTATGTCATTGTTTTTACTACACTCGTTGTATTATATTTTGTATTTGCAAATATTCCGAAATTATTAAAGTTACACATCAGAATAAAACTGAAAAAAAAAGATTGCGAAGATTGTTTTGACGAATATCCCGAATTCATTACAGGACAAGAAAACGCTGTGATAGCAACGGCTATTTATTTGTATCTCAACCAATTGCATGACGAGGAAAGTGCAAAAATGACAATAAAGAAAGTAAAAAAAGACTATTCCCCTTGGAGCTCAAGAGTTCATTCAATACACACTTTTCAAAGATAAAAAATACGAAAATGAAAAAATTCAAATTTAAAATAAGAGGAAATAAATACGAAGCAACAATTAACAATTTCGAAAATAACATTGTTGATATTGAAGTTAACGGAACAATTTATAAAGTGGAAATTGAAAAAGAAATTGCTGCAACAAAAACACCTAAATTAGTACGTGCAAAAGTCCATACTAAAAAAGAAGATGCAAATATTAAAAGTAAAGCTGGAAAGTTAGTAAAAGCACCCTTGCCGGGGACAATATTTAAAATGAAAGTGAAAGTCGGAGATGAAGTTAATGCCGGAGATATTTTATTAATAATGGAAGCAATGAAAATGGAAAACAATATTCAAGCAGAAACCGGCGGAAAAATAAAATCAATAATGGTTGTCGAAGGTGATGCTGTTTTGCAAAATGATATTTTGATGGAAATTGAATAAATAATAATTTATTATAATTAAAGAAAAAATGAAAAAAGCTTTAACATTAATAGCCGTTTTTGTACTGTTATTCGGCATTTCAAAATTATTTATTCAAGGTAAAACGCCCGACAAAATTAAACAAAAAAAATTGCCTGAAATTGAAAATATTTTAGTCAGCGGAAAATGGATTAACAAATCAGGCGGTTACAAGGTTTCTAACGAAAGTGATTTTGAAGTTGAGCGGTATAAAACATTCAGCTTTGACAAAGACGGAACTTTTACCTTAGATTCTGCAAAACAAAAATACTCAGGAAAATGGCAAATATCGGATGAAAAACTGTTTTTGTCTTTTAATCCGAAAGATTTAGTACATCTGTACAAAAATACAGATCCGAACAGTAATTCAAATTCATATATAAGTGAATACGAAACAATTACACTAAACAAAAGAGCAGGAATAATAAAAAACGGTATTTTAATAATGTCCGACGGTTTTAAATATCAAAACTATCCCGAAAGCATTGCCGGTATTTTTAACTTTATAGAATTTTCGGGGTTTGCAAATGTTCAATGGGGACATTTGTTAATGATTTTAGCAGGTTTACTGTTTATATTTCTTGCAATAAAATATGAATACGAACCTTTATTGTTAATTCCGATAGGTGTCGGCATTCTTATAGGAAATATCCCGATGTTTCAAGTTGCAGATTTTAATTTAAAACTCGGAATATACGAGCCGGGAAGTGTTCTTAACATCTTGTATTCCGGAGTAACACAGGGTTGGTATCCTCCTCTTATTTTTCTCGGAATAGGTGCAATGACAGATTTTTCTTCGTTAATTTCAAGTCCCAGATTAATGTTATTGGGAGCTGCTGCACAAATCGGTATTTTTGTAACATTCCTCGGTGCTTTATATCTTGGCTTTGCTCCTCCCGAAGCTGGTGCAATAGGCATAATCGGCGGTGCCGACGGACCTACTGCAATTTTTATTTCATCGAAGCTTGCTAACGGAATGAACTTATTGCCAGACGGAACAACAGTTAAAAACTTAATCGGTCCTATTGCAATTGCGGCATATTCATATATGGCATTAGTTCCTGTTATTCAACCGCCTATAATTAAACTTCTTACAACAAAAAAAGAACGAAAAATTAAAATGAAACCGCCGAGAGCTGTTACAAAAACAGAAAAAATATTTTTTCCGATTGTCGGTTTGCTTTTAACAGCATTTTTATCTCCTACATCATTGCCTTTGTTAGGAATGTTATTTTTCGGAAACTTATTAAAAGAAAGCGGAGTTACAAAACGTTTGGCTGATACGGCAAGAACTTCATTAATTGATATTATTACGATTTTACTCGGAGTTACCGTAGGAGCATCAACACAAGCGGATGTTTTTTTAACCAAAAGTTCAATGTTAATTTTTGTGCTGGGTGCTGCTTCTTTTATGGTAGCAACGGCCGGTGGTGTAATTTTTGCAAAAATAATGAATTGGCTGTCACCGAAAGATAATCCGATAAACCCGATGATTGGTGCAGCAGGAGTTTCGGCAGTTCCCGACAGTGCAAGAGTCGTACAATTAGAAGGTTTAAAAGAAGACCCTAATAATCATTTACTTATGCATGCGATGGCACCGAATGTTTCCGGTGTTATCGGTTCTGCAATTGCTGCAGGTATCTTACTAAGTTTCTTGATGTAAAAAATCTAAATTTTGCCGAAGTGAAAAAACTTCGGCAAAATTTCTTTTACAATCCGAGAAAAGAATCAACAAACTGAACTTTAAAATCTCCGAAAGAATCAACAATTTCAACGGTAAAATCTGCAAACGAGTCAACTATTTCCCATTTTCCGCATTCATCTGCAAAAGAATCAACTTTTTGAACTTTAATATCCGGAAACGAATCTACAACTTCTATTTTAAAATCTCCGAATGAATCTACAATCTGCACTTTACCATATAAATTTTTACCGTTAAATGTACAATCACTGTTTATCATATTTATTATTTTTTAAAATTAGAAAATATTTTTAAATTAATTTGTAACATTTGTAAATATTAACTAAATTTGATAAACAAATTATTTTCAGGCAACTGAAGTTAACCATAAAACAAGAAAAATATGAAAACTGCAATAAGTATAGTAATAAGCATCCTTTTTTTTATAACAGCTCATGCCCAGATTCCCAAAATACCCGGCTCTGCAACCGGAAAATCTAATGATATAAACTATTTTAATGATGATCCTGATTTTAAAATTAATTTTTTCGGTGTAACTCCTTCAAAAACAGAAACACCTGTCGAAACAGCATTAGGAACAATTAATATGACAACTTATATGTATGAAAAATCATCTGATGAAATATATATGGTTGCAATTTCAGCATTTCCCGAAAAATATATTGCTGCTTCAAATACAAATGATTTGCTTGAAAGTACTAAGGGAGGTTTTTGTTCTAATCTTAATTTAGAAGTCATAAATTCAAGGAAAGTATCAATAAATTCACACGAAGGTATTTATTTTGAAGCTGTTGATACGGGCAATTATTATAGCACAGTAATTGATTACTTGGTCAATAACGTATTATTCCAAATAGCAATATTAAGGACTGACAGAATGCCGACCGATGAAGAAATTGACAACTTCATTTTCAGTTTTGCTTTAAAATAAAACATTTTAATTTGAAGTAAAATATACTGTTTTTTTATATACTGAACTATGTTTAGTTTTTAACAAAATATAGTTAATAAGTTTGTTAAAAAAATAAATATTATTCACAAAATATTATCTATTTTAGCCGTTTCTTAAAAAAAGACTTATATTTTTAGGATATTGATTAAAAGAATAAAGATAATATGGAAGAGAATTCAAGAATAATCCCTGTTAATATTGAGACTGAAATGAAAACAGCATACATTGATTATTCAATGTCTGTTATTGTTTCTCGTGCTTTACCGGATGTAAGAGACGGATTAAAACCCGTTCACAGAAGAGTTTTATTCGGAATGAAAGAACTGGGATTATATTCACACAAAGCACATAAAAAATCTGCCAGAATAGTAGGAGAGGTGTTAGGTAAATATCACCCTCACGGAGACAGTTCAGTATATTTTGCTATGGTAAGAATGGCTCAAGAATGGTCATTAAGGTATATGCTGGTTGACGGTCAAGGAAACTTCGGCTCTGTTGACGGCGACAGCCCGGCTGCAATGCGTTATACGGAAGCAAGATTAAGAAAAATTGCAGAAGCATCAATTACTGATATTGACAAAGATACCGTTGATTTTCAGTTGAATTTTGATGATACAATTGAAGAACCTACAGTTTTACCTACAAGAATACCTAACTTGTTGGTAAACGGTGCATCAGGCATTGCTGTCGGTATGGCAACAAATATGGCTCCCCATAACTTAACAGATACGATTAGTGCCATTATTGCTTATATTGACAATAACGATATTGAAATAGATGACCTTATCAATATAATTAAAGCCCCTGATTTTCCTACCGGAGCTACTATATATGGATATCAGGGAGTTATAGATGCATACAAAACAGGAAAGGGTAGGATAGTGATGCGTGCAAAATCACATATTGAAACTACAGCGACCGGTAAACAAAAAATTATTATTACTGAGATTCCTTATCAAGTTAATAAAGCAAATCTCGTTGAGAAAGTCGGAGAATTAGTTAATCATAAAAAAATTGACGGCATCTCATACGCCAATGATGAATCCGACAGAAACGGAATGCGTATTGTTTTTGATTTGAAAAGAGATGCCATTGCTGATGTTGTTTTAAATAAACTTTATAAATACACAGCTTTACAAACTTCTTTCAGCGTTAATAATATTGCATTAGTAAAAGGGAGACCGCAATTACTTGATTTAAGAGGTTTGATATCAAATTTTGTTGAACACAGACATGAAGTTATCGTCAGAAGAACAAAATTTGAACTTAAAAAGGCTGAAGAAAGAGCTCATATTCTTGAAGGATTGATAATTGCTTCTGATAATATTGATGAGGTAATTAAAATAATAAGAGCAGCAAAAAGTCCTGATGAAGCAAGAGAAAAACTCATTGAACGATTCAACCTTTCAGATATTCAGTCACGTGCAATTATCGAAATGCGTTTAAGACAATTAACCGGTCTTGAACAAGATAAATTGCGTGCAGAATATGCAGAAATAATGGATTTAATCAAACACTTGAAAAAAATTCTTGCAAGTATTGAACTTCAAATGCAAATTATTAAAGATGAATTAATTGAAGTAAGGGAAAAATTTGGTGATGAGAGAAGAACTGAGATAGTATATTCATCAGCTGAATTTAATCCGGAAGATTTCTATGCAGACGACGAAGTTTTAATTACGATTTCTAATTTAGGATATATCAAACGGACTGATTTAAAAGAGTTTAAGACTCAGCACAGAGGCGGCAAAGGCTCAAAAGGCAGTACAACAAGAGATGCAGATTTCTTAAGACATATGTATGTTGCAACTATGCATAATTGGATGTTATTCTTTACTGAAAAAGGAAAATGTTTTTGGCTTAAAGTGTATGAAATTCCGGAAGGAAGTAAAACATCAAAAGGCAGGGCAATTCAAAATATGATGAGAATAGAACCTGATGATAGAGTAACTGCATATATGAAAGTTACAACCTTAAAAGATGAAGAATATCTTAATACTCACAATATTATTTTTGCAACTAAACACGGTCAAATTAAGAAAACTTCATTAGAAGCATTCTCGCGACCGCGTACAAACGGTATTAAAGCAATTACAATTAGAGAAGGAGATACCTTAATGTCTGCAAAAATGACAAACGGTAATAATGATATAATGCTTGCTGCAAGAAACGGAAAAGCTGTTCGTTTTAAAGAAACCGATGTAAGGAGCATGGGCAGGGGAGCATCCGGTGTTCGAGGTATCAGAATTGACAAAGATAAAGACGAAGTTGTAGGATTAATTTGTGTTGAAGAACTTGAAGACAATAATACAGAAAATATTCTCGTTGTTTCGGAGCACGGATACGGTAAGCGTTCCCTTCTTGAAGCATACAGAATAACGAAAAGAGGCGGGAAAGGTGTGAAAACAATAAATATTACTGAAAAAACCGGGCAACTGATTGCTTTGAAAAGTGTTACCGATGATGATGATTTAATGATTATTAATAAATCAGGAATTACTATAAGGTTAAATGTCGATACCATAAGAGTTGCCGGAAGAGCAACACAAGGAGTAAGATTAATTAAATTAAAAGAAGGCGACAGTATTGCATCAGTTGCAAAAGTTGAGAGAAGCGAAGTTATAGAAGAAGATATTTCCGATAATATTGAAATTGATGAAAATAATAATGAATAATTAAAATACTAAGTCTTTTAGCCGGCAGGTTATTTGTATTATTACATAATAAATTATAATAAATTAAGAAACATGAAAAAACTATCAATTTTTATTTTGCTGATTTTCTTTTTTGGTGCGGTAAATGCCCAAGAAGCCGTTGTAACTTGGGACGGGCTTAAAAAGCAAAAAGAAAAAAGTGATTCGGACATCACAAATGCAAAAAAAAGCACAAATCCAAAAACTTGGATTAAAAGATCAGATTTATATTTTAATATACATACTTTTGTTATAGGAGGTTTGTACCAAGGAATGCCGGCAAAGAGTAAAGACTTTAATAATGCTGAATTATTAGTCGGTAAACCCGGTAAAATTATGACAAACGGGGATAATGAAATTTGGGTTTATAACAGAAAAAAATTAATTTTTAAAAACGGGCTGTTAGACAGTTGGGAGCAAACAGAGTTTATAGATAAAAATGCATTATCTAAAAGCGGAAAAGCTTTGTTGAAAGCTGTTGAACTCGACACTAAAGGAACTTTAAAAGATAAAACAAGTACAAAAGAGAAGGTAATGCTTGTTAAAAATACAATCATTAATGATGCTATTACATATTATACTGCTTACAGTAAAAATTTTGCAGCAAATAATAACAAATTAACCGATGAAGGCAAAGCTAAACTTGATAAAGCTTTTGAACTAATGTCGTTAGGATATGAATTATCGAAATTACCTAAAAAATCTAATGACACAATTTTCAATATTAACCAAGTAGAATACTTTAAAGGAGTTATTGCATATAACAATCAAAAATACGATATTGCAAAATCAATTTTTGAGTCTTGTATTTCAAAAAAATACGGAGAAGGTAATCCTTATCACTATTCAGCTGAATGTTACGCAAAAGCAGGTGACAGTTCAATGTATATAAAAACCGTTAAGAAAGGATTTGAGGCATACCCTGAAGAAGAACAGCTAATTATTGATTTGATTAATTATTATATGCTAAGAAATGAAACCAAAGAAGCAATAGAATATATTAATATCGCAATTAATAAGAATCCTGAAAATGCTTCATATTATTCTGCGAAAGCTGCCATTTTTGATAACAGAACTGACGATTTGCTCAAAGAATACCATAAATATATGGATAAAGCAATTGAATATAAAAAAGAAGCTTTCCGCGAGCGTAACAATCCTTCGAAAAAAGCTGCTGCACAAAAATTACGTGATGCTGAATTAGATAAAGCTACTGTTGTTTTTAAACAAATTGAAAATGATTTACAAGAAGCCGAGAATCTGTACAAAGAAGCACTTAAAATAAAACCTGATTTCTTTAATGCCGCATATAATATAGGCAGAATATTTGTGAAACGTGCAGACCGTTACCATGAATATGCTGAATATATTTTGAAAGTTTATATAACAAAAAACTTTTCTAAAAATAAAGAATTGGAAGATATTTCAAAAACGTATTTAAAGAAAGCAGCTGAGAAATACGAAGTTGCTCACAAAATCAATCCTAACGACAGAGATGCTCTTACTGTTCTTAAACAAATTTATTTTAAATTGCATGATTATGAAAATAGAGAAAGAGTAGAAAAATTATTAGACAACCTTCAAACAGAAGAGTCTGATATAAATTAATAATAAAAGGAGCAGTTAATTGCTCCTTTTATTATGCCTGCTCTATTTAACATAATATTAATTATGAGACAAATATTATAATTGATTTAAAACCAGATATTTAACGATATTTTTTTATGGTTAAATATCAAACATAATATAAATCCTCGTTTTTTTTTCAAAATCAAAACATACAAACCGTATGCTATTACTGAATTAGCTCTGTATTTTTTAATTTTCATTTTTATTATGTTAAATAGTAAGTAGTTGTTTTTCAATGAATTTATCAAAACAAGCATATAACAGTCGATTAAACGGCATTAAAACGCCGTTTATCTTTGTGTTGGCAGTAATTACACAAACCAATCAATCATTTTTTCTGCTTTGGGATAATCCTCCTCTTTAATTTTAAAATTAATTGCAAAGTCAAGATAATCATCTTCTATTTTTTCAAATTGTCTGTTATCGGACTGGAAAAATGATAATTCACAATATCCCTTACGTAATTTAACATAGCAATAATCATTGTAATACTCTTTTTTAAACAATTCTCCTCTAAAAAAAGTATTACTATTTGTATTTTCAATTTCTCTTTTTATTGGAAATTTGCTTTGAATTTTTTTCTTTAAATCTTGAAAACCCATAATTTTAAATTAACTACTGCCAACACTTTATATAAATAATGGCTAAGGCAGTGTTTTAACCATTAAATTTAGTGCGTGAAAGTCGCCACTATTCATATAATTTTACCGTTATACTTTTTCAAAACCAACCTTAAAAACAAAAAATAAAAATTGAATAACTATAATAAATTCAAACATACTGTATAAATAACCAAAAGTCGGAATTACCGTAAATGTAGTTGTATATTTGTCTTGTAACGTATTAATAAATTTAACGCCTCTAAATTTTAATTTTATTGTTTTCATAATTCAATCTTTTCAAGTTCATTTTTAAACATTCGTAATATTCTCTTTTGTTCAATAATTTTTTCTTCAAGCTCTGTATCACTTTTAAAATAGACTTTCCCGGATGCTATTTGAAAAAGCTCGCTTATCAAACTTTCGTAACTATATATATTCAGCTTATTTGCTAACTTTATAAACTCGCCGTGAACTCTTTCACTTAAATTAAAAGTTAGCTCAGGAACATCCTTTTTATCCCACTTACTCCTATTTCTGACGGTTAAATCTAAAACCTCGTTTATATGTGCAATTTCTTTATTTAGTTTTAAAAATCTTTCTCTTTCCTGAAATGTAGCATAACGGCATCGGCTTAAATCTTTCCAATGCTGCATATTGTCTTTATCAAACTTATACGCTTTTGCACGATAAAAATTCAATACAATATCATTATGTTCAGGTTTGAAAATCATTGGGTTTTTAATATCTTATTTACTACATTTATAAAACTTTCAATTGTAAAAGCATCTGCAAATCCATATATAACAGTTTCAGTTTCAGTTAACTTAATCAATAAGTTTTTCTTTAATTTGTTCTTTATTTTAATATTTCCGAAAAATATTACTTTAAAAAAACTCCTTCTGCTTTCAAATTCTTTAATGAAAACATTTGTTAAATCTATTGTTACCGACTTATTTCGTTTAAATAACTTCATGTCGTGAAAATTTCTGTTTGTAAGTTTATTTTTTTTGCCGGCGGAAGATGTTCATTTGTTATACTGTTTTCAAAATTTTGCTCTAAGCTGTCAAAATTTAACTCTTCGCTTGTGTTTGTAATACAATTATATATATGATTATCAAGCAACTGCTTTAAATGCGGCGTTTTTGTTATATCAAAATACATTGTTGTAATTATGTTATTTGCCGAAATTTCAAACTCATGTTTAAATCTTGCAATCTTATCTACTTTTTTTATTTCAGGAATATCATTAAAACTCTCAACATCTGAATAGGGCTTAATTTTGCTTAAAATTTGACTCTGTCCCCAAATTCTGCCTGTAACTCCTTTTTCTTTGAGTTCTTTTAATTCAGTTTGCCATTGTTTTAATTCTGCGTTTAACCGGTTCCTGTAATCTTTTAATCTTTCTTTTTCTAAAATTTCTTGTGTGTCTGAATAATCATAAATTACGGTGTCTTCTGATAAGTGAGAAATTAGATTTTTTCGGTCTTCAATATTATTTAGTAACTCGTCAATTCTTTCTGTACGTTTTGTTTTTGTTACACCTTTTGCAACATATTTAACGATGTAACCTGCAATATTTTTTACTTTATACAGTGCGTGAATGTCGGTACTGTTTGGGTTGGTCCAGTTGTTTTTTTTGTTTATTTCATACGCTTCTCGCTGTTTAGCTTCACTTCTTTTGTCGTTAGGAAAAGGCTTAAATCCTTTTTTAAAATACTTACGCATTTTTTCGGAATACCTGTCAACATAATTAAAACCGGGTTTATTTTGTATTCGGTTCCAAACCTCTCTTATTTCTTTCCAGTGAATAAATTTATTTGTAAGTATGTGATAATGAATATTACCATTTTCTTGTTTTTCAGCTTTCCAAATATATTGATCAACTTTCCATTTTCGGCGGAGACTGTCTAAAAAACCGCCGAGCAAACTCTTTGTTATTTCTTTATCGGTGTGAACTTGCGTAGATGACAGAGTTAAAGTGATGAATGTAAGTTTATATTTTACGCTTTTTGCTTTATGCCCCCTACCCTCTTTTTGTATAAGTATTTCATTATCTGCAATTTGCTTACTTACTTTTTTTGCTCCTGTTATTTCTTTTGTTTTGGCTAAATAAATCATATTATTAACAGCCCGAAGTAATCTTTTTCTTGCATTATCGGATAAATCATTATATTTTTTCTCTCTGTTTTCAAGATTTTTAAAGCTTTCTAACTGTTTTTCCGAAAAACTTAACCACTCTACACGCTCATATAATGTAATTTTATCGGGAGATAAAGAATAAGAGGGTATTTTTACAAAATCTGCGGACATGTAAATAATAATTATTAGTATGTAGTTGAATATTTTCATTTGTTCGGAGCTGTTTTTTTGCTTTTTAATGTTTTCAATTTTTATAAGAAAATTAAAAACGGTTTTTTACTTCTTCATAAATCTTAGCTTTTATTAATAAATACAGTTCTTTGCTCATATTTCTACTATTATACCTTGCTGAGTTATGGGATTGAAGATAAACCAATAGGTGTCAGCTTCAGAATTGCAATATTTGTTGTTTAGGCGTTAAGGCTTGTAACAGGATGTTTTCGTCAATATACATATAGCTTTGCGGCGGTGTAATGTTTAATTTTCTCATTACATTTAGTTTTATAGGGCGTTTAATTTTGTAAACCTTGTTAAAAAGAAGATAAAATAATGCGTTTTTTTGAGCTGAATAGCTTATAAGCTCTTTTGAGCTTAATCCGGTGCCGTTTAATGTTGCGTTTCTTAAAGCCTTTGTTTCTATGTTTAAAACACAATCGAGCTCGGCTTTAATTTCTATTTGTTGTGTTTGGGTGTTATAAACGTAAACTGTGTTATTAAAGGGTTGTTTCGGTCTGTTTTTACGCACCTCAATATCTTTCTCGCCTTTTTTGTACATTTCACAGTATTTGCCGTGTACGCTTATTAATAATACTTTTTTCATTTTGTATCGGGGTTTAAAGTTTAAAAAAGTTCTGTTTGACTTTCTTTTTCATAAAAGTTAATAATAGCTTTTCGCATTTTTTGTAAAATGCTTATTTGACAATCAACGGCTTTTAGTTGTAAAATCTTAATATCATCAGCGTTTTGAGTAACTAATATTCCGTGTGCAGCGTGCAGAGAAGGAAGAGAGTACTGAAAAGCTCCTTTAATTTTAGGGACTATATAAATAGTCTCGTTTGTTTTAGGATTTATTATAAAAACATTGTTCGTTTCTTTTGTCATATTATTGTCTTATTATGCTAATACATTCAGTTTTTCAAACAGGATTAATCGCTGCTGTTTTAAAACATCTAATCGTAATTTTAAAGAGTTCATATATCCGGTAAAAAGTCCTGTGTCTATTTTTAAGTATTGCGGAATAAAAATAGAGTTTTCTATAGTCTCAGAAAGTTCAATATGCTCACTAATATAGCTTTGCGTTTTAGAGTTGAGCCTCTTTAATTCGTTAAAAATTTCAAGTTTCCATTTTTTAAGCTCTTTGTCTTCCGGATATTCTTTTACCTGAATATTAACATTAAAAAGTAAGGATAACAGGTTGTGAGATTCTAATAATAAAACCAAAAATTCAGATGTTCTTTTGTCTTTATATCTGTGATTATAGTTGCTCATGTTCAATGCTTAGTTGAGTTCCTTCCGGAGAATATTGTTTTTTTGCAACTTCAAACGGCATTTTTCGTATTTCAAATAAAAAGCGGTGCAATTGCTTTATTTTGCCTATAGCTCTTACAACTTCCGCTGTGTCGTCTGTAGTAGGTTCGTTTACCGGGCTTAAAATTGTTATTGAATTAAAGCCTAATATTCTTTTAATTTTTAGTGTTTGCCTGAAGTCCTTTTTGTTTTCAACAAAAAACTTATATTTCTGATTTTCGGATTTTTCGGCGTGAACAGATATTTTATAGTGCTTGTTAAAAAAACTATATGTATGGATTCTTTCAAATAACATACTCAGGGTTTCCATATAATCAAAGCTTGCATGTGCATATCTGTCATTAAAGATTTTTTTTAAGTCCATGTTTCTGCGTTTAGTTTTCGTTCGAGTTCTCTTTTTTGTTGCAATATTTTTTTTAAAGCTTTGTGTTCTTTTTCAATTTTGTAGAGCCGGTTAAGTTCGGTTCCTGTTAAAAATAAATAGTCCTCTACCGTTTTATAAATTGCCGTTGTATTGTTACTTGTTTTGTGAAGCTTTTTAAGCTCGGGCAATGCGTCTGTTATTTCGTTGTTTCGGTTCAGCGTGAAGGCTCCGGCGGGTTTTGTTTGTGTGTTACTCATAAAACCAATTTTTAAGTTTGTTAATAAATTTTTTGTCCTCGGCTTTATCTTCTTTAAGGTCGCTTAGTTTTCGGTAAATAATTATTTGTCCTTTTTTTAAGCTGTCGAGGTTGTACAGGATTGTTTGATTACCAATTTTAAGGCTGTCAATATTGAGGTTTTGAATTTTGTCGTTGCTCAGAAGAGTGTCAATTTTAAAGCTGTTTCTGTCGAGTTTAAAGTTTAAAGTATCAATTTCGGCTCTGAATTCTTTTTTATAATCTCGAAATTCGTTTCGGCTCAGAGAACCGCCGTTTTTAAAATTGTTTTTCCAAAGGGAAAATGCAGCGGCAATTCCTATTAATAATATTATTGACTTCCAAATATTAAAATTCATTTTTTTCATTTAAGGTTATGTATGATTTGTGAAATGTTATCTTATTTTTAACCACAACGAGCGGATATTTTATTTTATAAATTTCATGTGTTTTTGATTCCTTAATTTTTTGAATTGACGTAAAAAAGTTTTTACGGTTCATATTGTCTAATATTTCAAATCGTTTAGTCATGGTTAAAGAAATTATCATTGCATTGCCGAAATTTTCAATTATTTAAGACTCTATAAAGGGGTTCGGTCTTTCAAAAAAAGGTTTCAACTTAAAATCGCAAATATTAGCCGCCTGTATGTCGGTACTGTTTGGGGTTTCCCTTCCGCTTTTGAGAACATACCAAAAAGGATGTTTATTAATTACGGCATTCCACATATTGCGTAAAATGTTATAGTGTATAAATTTATTTATAAGGACGTGAAAAATAATATTGCCTTTGTCGTTTTTGTGACTTTTCCACATTACGGCATGTATGTTTTGCTCTTTTTTTAAGGTTTCAAAAAAATCAAATAAAAGTTTTTCTTTTATGTCTTCATCGGTGTGAACTTGTTTTGCCGGAAGTATTAAGGTTAGCAAGGTCGGGTTGATAATCTCACATTCGGAATAGTTTGTTATATTTGAATTCATTTTTTAAAATTTATAGTTATGATTAATTCAGATTTATTACAAAAATTTAAAAATGATGTACACTTAAAAGGGCTTTATGTTGGTTTTTCGGAAGTCTTGAAACAGCATGAAAACAGAATTGATATGCTTGATGAAATTTCAGACCTGCAAAACGATGTTGACAATTATTTAAAAGAAAGTTTTAATACTGAAACATTTAACTTTGAAATGTCGGCACAAAGTTTTTTAGATTTCATTTTCTCCGACTAACTCATGTTCGGGAAAAAGGCTTTTTAACAAAATTTCAACTCCTTCACGTTCTGAAATTATATTTACGATTTCTTTTTTTTCGGGCATGGAAAAAGATTTTTTTCTTTTCTTACTTCTCAGCGTTGCCTCCTTGTTTAGCTCTAATCTTTCGAGCAATTCTTTTTTAAACTCTCGTAAAAACTTCCAGCCTTTTTCTTTTTGGAGATTCCAATACTCGTTAAATGTAAGTTCTGTTTTACTTTTGGGCTTGTTTTCGTTCATTTGTCTTGTTTTTGTAATTTGTTTTATGTATTTTGTGTTACAAAGATTAAACAATTCATTTAATAAAACAAATATATTCACTTCTTTTTGTAAATATTTTCAGTTATGAAATCTTATTAAGATGAATACTAACAAGATAGAAGATATACGAAAGGTTAAAAAAATTACAATAGATGAAGTTTGTAAAAAGGTGGGGATTACAAAGAATACATATATAAATCTTAGACGTAGCGGAGATTTTAGAGTAAGCCATTTGGAAAGTATTGCAGAACTATTTAAAATTGATATTTGTATTTTTTTTAAAGAAAGTCACAATTATATTGACCAAATAAATGAAAAACCCCCAGTTTACGAAAATCACAATTCAGAATATGAAAAGGAAATATCTTATTTAAAGCAATTGCTGAAAGAAAAAGATAAGGTTATTGAGCTTTTGAAAAAAACAAAATGACTAAAGAATTTATAACAAATATAAACAACAATATAATATTTGCGGGTATAGGAATTTTTATGCTGTTTTGGAGCGGATTAAATTTTATCGTAAGTTTGTTGCTTAGTAAAAATAGTTTTACAAAAAACAAATTCATTGAACTTATGGCAAATTCAGTAAAAAAAATTAGTGTAATAATCGGTTTTATATTGCCGATTGTTTTTATTGTTATTTCGTTTATGTATTGGAACGGCTTAAAATTTTGGATTGCTCAGGGAGTTTCGTGGCTTACGCTTATTAACTTTTTTGTTTTCTCAAAAATGTTTAAACAGTTGCAGGGTATGCCCTCGCTTGAAGATTTAAAGAAGAAATAAAAAGCCCGACATTTTGCCGGGCTGTTTGTTATTATAATATCGACACTCTGCATAAAATTATACAGTTTCTTTTACATCTAACTTAATCTTAATTTTTTTAACAAAAGGCAAATCCGGAATATTGTTTTTTCCTTTCGGAAAATCGAACTCAAAAAGACCGGCAATATCCTTTGCATTCTTTAAAATATCCTTATATGTAGGAGAATAACCGAATAAACCGTTATATTCGGTACTCACAATAAAATATCCCTTACTTTCTTTATATACATTAAATTCAAAAACCATAAGACTATTTTTTTTCAACTTCAGAAACCTTTTCTTTTATAGCATTATACGTGCCTATCTTTAACGGTTTATTTCCGTGAACCGGAATAATAATACTTTTTTCGTTTTTTACAAATTTTTGATGACTGCCGCCTTTTGTTTTAACATGTTCCCAACCGTTTTTTTTAAGCATAGCAATAACCTCTTTTCCGCTCATTTGCTTTTTCCAACGGTAACCGCTTTTCCCCTCTAAACCTTTAAGCTCGGTTTCGGTTTGCTTTGCAATATTACGACATTCGCAAAAAGAAAACAAATTATTATTTCGTTTTTTAAGCTCTTCGTAAATATATTGTTCTTTAGAATTTAATATAACCGGCTTTAAATGCGGGCTTTTATCAACGGTGCAAAATGCTTTTTTAAGCTCGGCAAGTTCTTCGGGCGTGTAAGGATCATTTGTTTTTCCGGTGCCGTTTGGTGCCGATGGTGTGCCGGGCTGTTTTTTTAAAACGGCTTTTGTTCCGAAAAATAAAGCTCCGTAAAGTATGATGCGGCTGAGGTTCATTTTAAATAAAATCTAAGATTAACGAGGTTCCAGCAATAAAACAAGCCCAACGAAACACAAACAGCAATATTTTAGCATTCGGGGTTTTAATAAATTTTCCTATAATCTTATCAAAAATATCTGTTTTTCCTATGTATAAAGAATTACGTCCGGTTATTTTATTATATAAAAAATCAAATATTCCGAAGTAAATTAAAGCAAATGCAATAATTATAAACAAAAAATCGAAAGTGCCGAAACCTTTAATAAGAATTGATGTTATGGGTATTCCGATTGTTAATATTCCGAATATGTGATATGCAACGCCGAAAAAGCTTTTATCGTGCTCGTTTTGGCTTACATTATATTTATAGTTATAACCGTCTGCAAGTGCTTTAAAAATTACGGTTAAATAAATAATTATTAAAAGAAAGTAGTTTGTTTCCATTTTTTTAAGTTTTTAGTTACCATTCGAGCGAGCCTTCAAGTGCAATAATTGAATACGGCGGCTCACTTAGCGTAAGTACTCGTGTTTGAACCTGTACAAAGTCAACACCTTCAACATTTACTTCGTATAAGGTTCCGGGTAAAGATACGTCTCCTAATACAAAATGATATTCGGCATCTGTCGGTTTTATATATTGTACAGTACTGATACCACCAAGGTTAAATAAAACTCTCATTTCATGTCCGGTTGAATTGTTTTTAGTGAGAACAACGCCTATAAATAATTTTTTATATCCTTTCGTATCAATAGGGTCTCCTTTGTCCGTATAAACTCCGTCTGCACTTCCTAATTGAGCACTTGAGGCAATAAGGAATCTTCCTGAATAGCGATTAAAAAGAGGATTATACTCTTTGACATTTACAACATTTAATACAGTATCTACGGTTGCGAGTAACGCAGCGTTTTGGTCTGCTTTAAAAAAGTTTTGCGTAAGTTGGTCAAAAAGGTCTTGTTTGCTTGCTGCCTCAGGAACGGTAACATCATTCCAGTCAACAATAAAAGCACTTTTTAAGTTTTCAGGTATTAACATAAGGTTATCGCCTGATTGCTCTTTTACATAAACATCTTTTCCGAAATTATGCTCGTTACCGTTGTCATCTTCAAATATTACATTTCCGTTTGTAAGTTTAGTAAATGTTGACATATTTTTTATTTTAAGACTTTAATAATATTTTTTCCATTAACAAACTGCTTTTGTCTCTGCTGTCTGCATATTCTTTAATTATGTTTATAAAAATATCATTCTTGTTTTGAAGATATAACATAAATTCTTTTCGGCTTTCTTTTGCTTCATTTCGTGATTGCAGTGTTTCTTTTTCGGCAGCATCTAATCTGTCGTTAAGTGTTTGTATTTGAGTTTTGGTATCTTTACGAATGTAAATAAAAGTAAAAACGAGTAGGGCTAAAACCAAAATAAACATGCTGCCGAGTAACCCGTAATTTGTGCTTATGCTGTTAACCGCTTCGGTTGGGTCTATAATTGATTGTAATAATATGAAAGATGCCGATATATACATTAAAAAAAAATTAAATTTTAACAAATCCTTTGAAATTTTGAGCTTTGAATATTTTAAAAAGCTTGCTCCAATGTAAGCCGAAATTCATTTGCATGTGAGGTAAATCTCTAAACCGTGTCCAGCGACCGCCCCAAGTAAAACCGTGACTTTCAAATATTTTTCCTATTTCATGCCAATTCGGATTTTTCCAAAGAGCTTTACCGTTTTTAATTTCAACAACATCGCCGGCAAGTGCGTAATTGTGATATGACTGCCCGGCTTTTGCTTTTGTAACTACTTTCCCGGGTTCAGTTCTTCCTTGTGCATATATTTTTGTTTGTTCGGCAAAAGATCGGGTTCCGGATGCAAGCCGAACTTTCATGCCTTTTCGCTCACATTCGTTAATTGCAGCTTTAAATTTATCACGTATTTTAGGATGCAATTTTGCAATTCTTAAATTTGTATATTTATCCCAAGTATCAGAAATATCCATTTTCTTAGATTTTACCAAAGTGTATAATAATAAACCGCCGGCAATGAAAAATAAGTTTGTCATATTAAGTCAATCCCTCTTTTTTGTAAAATAAATTTTGCAACTTTTAAACCGTTTGTTTTATATTTTTTGCCGGATTTTGATTTATATGTAAAAGAATTATCAAGAAAATAAGTAAGCCATTTTGTCAAAGGTTCTTTGTATGCCACAGAAACGCCGTAACCGGTTCTTACACCGAATTTTTTAATGAGGTATAAAAAATCGTTTTTATTTTTAAGTTGCGTAAGAACGCCTAAAGAACGCTTAATTGCATCATTGCTTCTCCAAGCTTTTACAAGTTCATTTTGTAAAAGGTCTGACTTAATAGCATACCAACTGTCATTATAAGACAATTTACTTTTAACAACTTCATTTTCTGCATCCTTAATGACATCTTCCGTTGTATCATTTTCATCGGTTACAGATTGTCTGCCTTTAAAAAAAGAAAATAAACCTAATGCGGCACCTCCTATTACTATTGCTTTTACAGGTATCATAATTAAAAATTAAAAAAAGGCACGCATTGAATAAATGCAATGCCTTAAACTCGAACAAAAAATGATTAATGAAAAACTAAACACTACAAGTTGATAATTTCTTTTTAACAGCTTCTATGCGTTTTTTAAAGTCGCTTTTTGCTTTTGCATCTGCTTTTTTGCGTTTTTCAATTTCGGCAACTTTTTTATTGTATGCAGACAATAAAGCTTTGTTTTCTTTGCCGATTACAGAGCATTTTTTTTGCCACTCGTTTACACGAGCTTCAAATGCTTTTAATTGTGCATCGGTTTTTATTCCGCTTTTCGGCTGTTTTGGTTTTGCCGGCATTTTTTTCAACTTCGGCTTTTTCGGTAATTTGTATTTTGAATTTGCCATAACTTATATGTATTTTAAAATTAACTGTTTTGTACTTTTATCTTGAACCTTTTCGGTTATTTTATTTAGCTCTTCGGGTTTAAAAGTTTTTGAAAGCAAAAATAAGTTTTGTAATATTTCAATATCAAGCATCTCAAAAACTTCTAATAATTCTTTTTTATCCATTTTGCTCGGGTTTTTGTTCAGGTTTTGCAATTATTTTCTTTATGTTCTCAATGTCTTTTAAACTTGCATTTTCGTAAAGAATTTCGGCAAGTTCGTTAATAGATGCAACTTTTAAATTGTCTGCCGGGGTTTGCTTTTCTTTCTCTTTATCATCTGCTCCTGCAAGTGTTGTTTCGGCAACTTCTTTGCCGCTTATCATTCTGAAAGCAAGCCCTATTTCTTTTGCAAGTCCGCTTATGCGTTCCGGCGACCAACTTGCAGCCGTTTGTTGAATAAGCTCTAACTTCTCAGTAAAATCTTTTTTTAAATCCTCAATTTCTCTTTTATTAAGCTCTCTTTGGAACTCAATTTCTTTCTCAAGCAATTTTGCTTTTACTTCGGCTTCCGGAATATATCCGAGTTGCTTTAAATTATCATAACCGGGAATGCCGCCTAAACCGTTAATGTTTTCTTCGTTCTTTTCAGGCTCTCCGTTCATAAATTCAAAAGCTCCTATTATTCCGCTTTGGTTTGCATTTTCAGAACTTTTAAGATATATATAAAAAACAGTTCCTTGCGGAAATAATTTTACATAATCAGTAAACCACTTTATTGCTTTGTCAAGTTTAGTTTCAATATTATCATCTTTATCACAATTGTCGCACTTATAATATCCTACGCTTACCGTACTTAAACCGTCTTTTCGTTTAAGAGAAATATACGGTTTTTTATTCAGTTTTATAATTTCAATTATTTGTTCGAGTGTATTCATTTTTGTTCGAGTTTATGAATTTTTATATATTCTAATGATGCTTTAAAAATATTTGCCGGGTCGCTTTCAATAAATGTTGTTAAATTGTATCTCATTAAAAAGCGTACTTCGTGAACGCTTGCAAACTCACTTTTAACAGTTACGAAAGGCGTTGTTTGAGAAACTTCAATAAGATTTGAATAATCAATATTTTGATATGCCGAAATAAGTTGTAAAAATGTTGTAGAAGCATTCCACAGGCTAACATTAAACACTCCGTAAAAGACTATTTTTTTTACTATTAAAATTGAGTTCTCTAAATCAATATAAGGCTTACCGGATGCTTTTTCCTGCATATCGGCTAAATCAAATTTTCCGCTTTCAATATTATACGGAATGCCTTTTGATTTTAATTTTTCAATTTCGTTATTTAAAAGCGTTTTGTACATTTTTAGTCTTCATATTCAAACACAACAAAAATATCTACCGAACCTCCGGCAACAGTAAATTCATATAAAAGATTATCGGTAGGCATATCAGCCCGTATAAACCGATTATTTATATCAGAAAGGTTTAAGCGAGAAATAAAAAACCAATACATTTTAGAAAAATAAAATCTGCTGCTGTCTCTCACGGAGAAATACTCAACACCGCCGGCTCCGCTAATTTTATAAAAAGAAATCTTTTTTATTCTTTTTTTATAAGAAAATAAAAATCTTCCTGAATTAAGTCCGGCACTGAGGCTTAAAGTATTAATTTCATAATTTTTATTTTTGACTTCGTTTTTTTTATTTTCTAATCTTAAAATAATAATAAGATCTCCGGAGTTGCCAACAGAGTTATCTTCATAATAAATTTCAACTAATTTACCGAATGCTTCAAAATTTACATTTAAAAAAGTGCCGTTAACATTATCTACTGTATCAGAAAATAAATGCAACATAGGCAGTTTATCAAAAACAAAATTTCCGTTTTGTTTTATTCCTATAATTCCGTCAGAAGCATAACCGTTATCAGTTTGAATCGCTATGCCTGTACAATATTTATAGTTTCCGTCAGTTCTAATTCTCTGAACTGAGCCACTATTTAAATTACTTACTGAGACTGTTTGATAAAAAATGCCGTCATCTTCAGGAATGGGTATCGGCGGTTTTCTGTCGATTATAACTTTTTTTTGTTGCATCGGAAATTTATTTTGAGTTTAAATTTTAAAAAAGCCGCCGGCATTTGCAGACGGCTTTTAAAAAAACATGAAATATGAAAAAACAACTGCTTATTTGCCTTTTGTTCCGCTCCCGGCAAGGATAACACGAACACCTGTTTTTAGGGTTCCTGTGTTTGCAATAGCAGCTCCCTCAGCCATTCTTAAGTTAAAATTAATACGGTCGCCCGGTTTTATTAATATAGGTTTTTCGAGATTAATACCTAATGACATATTAACCGGCTGTGCTCCTTTAAAAATACGAGACTCTCTCATTAAAAAAACAGGAACACTAACAGTAACTTTCCCATTAATTAAAAGTTCGATTTCGGCATTTCGGAATCCAGCTTTTTGATAACCACTTGCAAAAATACCATTGAAAATATTTTGTGTTGCAGTATCATAGGCATTTGTCTCGAGACCGAAGAAAGTTGCAGCCATTATCATTTCTGACGGAACAATACCATTTTCTAAAAGATTAGAATAACCGACACCGATAGTATCGTTCGAATGAATAATAAGATTATTACCGGATATGTTTGTATATCCTTTGGTATAATATATAAAAGCATCTGTATATTCAAGCTCTTTATTCTCAATTCTTTTTTGAGTATTTGAGTCTAATCTGGGCTTAACACCGTAAATATACCTTTGTGTAGGAGTGATTACACTTGATACGTTTTGATATAATTCCTGTCTTCTTAAACTCGCTCTTGCCCTGTCAAGTTTTTTTACTATAGACCGAGGGTCAAAAGATTTTCCTCTGACAATTCTGCCGATACCTTCAAGTTCTACGACAGGATCGTTAAGCTCGCCGTTCTCATCGGTTTCAATTTCAATACCGAGCATATTACTCATTGCATCAAGTTCTTTTTCGTAATTCATTACGTATGTGTTTGCAGCAACCAATTGATAACCGAATGCTCCGATAAATGCTGCAATTAAAAATAAAATTTTCTTAAACTTTTTCATTTTGATTTGATTTTAAAATATTAATAGACTTTGATTATTACTTTTTTGTGTAAAGTTCGTTTTTACTCTTCGTTAAGTCCGGGAACTTCAACCGGTACTTCTTCATCGTCATCTTCGTCTGCTAAACTTTCAGACATTTCTTTTTCAATTTGCCTTAACTCTTCTTCGGTAAGTTTATCGGTATTTCCGGTAGCGTTTCCGAGACCTTCAAGAGATAAACCGAGCTTTGCTTTAAGCTCATCCGGACCGAGTTCGTTAACCGTGTGAACTCCGCCTGCAGTTGTAATTCCGTTTGCAGCTGCTTTTACGAGCGGGTCTTTTGCATAAATATTTAAGCCGGTTCCTGCTGCGATAATACCGACACCGCCGAATTTCTGAAATTTTGCAGGAATTTTTTCTTTAACGGCAGTATATACAAATGATGTTGCAACACCGCTTCCGGCAGCAACGACACTTTCCATTATGCTGTTTTGTAAAGATTTTTTTATTTCGGCTTTAGATTTGAATAATTTTGATTTTTTCTTTGCCATGATATTTGATATTTAATTAATTACAGAATAAACATTAACAATAAACCTGCTGCAGCCAACGGAAGCAGCATATTTGATTTACTTTCGGTTTCGGGGGTTTTAGGTTTTTCAGCTGCAAAATCCTCTGCATCTGCCGCATTTTCATAATCCGGCTCTTTTACATCTTGGTTTGCATCTTTAAACTTATCAACTACAGTTTTTAAAACTTTGCTGTCTTTAACTTTTGCAAACATATTTTTAAACGAACCTTTAACAGAACTCCAAGCTTTTTTAAGAAAAGAAAGAAAAGGTAACGAAGAGCCGACTAATGTCGCTTCGGGTATTGCACCAAGACCGCTTATGCCGTATTTTTTTCGTGCAATTTTAGCTCCTCTGCTGTTAACTGCGTTCCAAATTGCTTTTTTCTTTCCGCCTGATTTTTCAAAAAATCTTTCAAATTTCTTACGGAAAGCTATAAGTTTATAATAAGCATCCATATCAAAACCGTATAAACGTGCTTTGCTTTCAGGCAAATATGACAACCACAAACGAGAACCCCACTTAAACAAATTTAATTTAAGAAGTAATAAAATGGCTCCTCGTGCCGGTGCCAAAGCATATTTTTTTGTAAACTTCGTTACCTTTTTTGAAACTTTTTTAACTTTTGAAAAAAACTTTTTTCTGCGAGCTTTGCGTTTGTCTTTATTTTTTCTCCATTTTGAAAAGAGTTTACCGAGACCGTCAATATCGCCGAGACCTTGAAGTTTTTCATATTCATTTAAAAGCTCTTCGGCTTCATTTAAATCTTCTTCGTTATGAAAAGAAATGTTAAAATTAGTATCTATACCGGCAATATCGGGCATTATTTCAAGCATATAATCACGATACGGATTTCCGCTTAAAAGTTTAAGAACTCTGATTTTATTTAAGTCTTCTTTTTCCTCTTCGGTTAATTGACCTGCCAAATCGGTTAATCGTACGTGTTCGGAATTGATAAGCTCCGAAATATCATTTTTCGGCATTCCTGCCAATTGTTCTACTAACATAGCCGTATTATTAATTGTTTGCGGATTTCGATAAATTATTTTTCGCTTTCCGTTAAGTTTTACAAGCATTGTTTTTGTGATGCCGTCGGGATGTTTTCCGTAATCGGGCATAACACCGTCGATTATTAAATTATCAACTCCGACGTAAATATGACCGTAATTTTCGGCACCGTTAAAAGCAACAATATAAAAAAACGGTTCGTAAGCGAGAGCTTTAAGAATTGTTGCCGCAAAAATTGAATAGTCATCACAATCGCCTATTTTGTCGGCAAGTGTTCTTTGAGGTGTGCGAATTTCTTCGGTGAGCGGTTTGTCTTTTACGTATTTGATATTTGTTTTTATGAAATGCCAAATATTGTATGCTGTTTGTTCGAGTGTATTTCCTTGTATTGCTTCGGCAAATTCTTTTAAAGCATCGGTATTTTGTTTTACGGTTTTAAGAATTGTTTCAATTGTTAAATCAATTCCGCCTGTGCCGATTACAAAAGTTTTTCCGGATGCTTCCGGAATTGTTTTTAAAACTTTTTCTATGTCGTAAGTTGCCGCTCTCATATTACTTGAACTGTTTCGTCAAAAGGCACGGTAAAATCATTTACTTTTACGTAACCTTTTAATTTTAATTTATCGGGGAAATTTCCTGCTTTAAGTTCTCTTATTACATCTAAGCCGATAAATAATAAATCGGTTAAATAAATTTTTACCGGAACTGAAACACTTGTTTGTGCTTCGGCTTGTATTTTTAAATTCCAATTTTGCTTATTTATGCTTGTTATTTTTGTGCCTGTGGTAAAAAACACATCGCAAAAAAGAAATGAAATATTAATATCTTTATTAACAGGATTAATGATTTTATAAATGATGTTAAAGTTAAAAGCTCCGTTTTTAAAGCCTTGCCACTTTACAGCAGACGGATTAAATTGCAAATTATCGGCAGCTTTTGCCGTTGAAGCTGCACTAAACAACTTACTTGCTCCGAAAATACCTGCTGCCGCTAATAATAATTTTAACATCTGCCTTTTTTTACATTAAAACTTTGTGCAAACTTAAAGCAAGATGTTATACACGGCAATATCTGAAATTACAGCAATTACCGACAAAAATTTAAAATGTGTCGCAATGCTTTGAGAATTTTATGAATAAGTCTTTGTTAATCAATATACTGCGTGATGTTCTTAAAAAATCAATTTTATCGGAAAAAAGCATAACAAAATATCCGATGTTACGAGGATTTTTAAAACGAGCTTTTATTTTTTCGTTTTTAAGAAGTTCTGACGGCTTTAAATATTCTTTATCATTTTTTTTCATTTTGAATGTCGATAAGAAGTTTATAAATAACATCGAAATAACGAGTTATAAGATATTCGTTAAGTTTTTTAAAGTTTTGTCCGTGTCCGGTAAATCCTATATCTCGTACTAAAAGTTGATGTGTAAATTCATGCAGCAAGTATAAAAGCCAATATTTATCAGGTTTTATTAAAATTCTGTTTTTTGTTCGTACATTAAAAAAAATAATTTTTCTGTACTTGATTATATATCTGCCGTTTATTTTTTCGGGAAGTTCATTATCAAAATAAACTTTTGCCTCACGAATGCTTTCGTAATGACAAAGAAGATTGTAAGCTGTTTTTAAATTTTCATTAGTTAAATCAAGCTCATTTGTTTCGAGCATTATTTTTCTTTTTTCATATTCGAGTAAAAACATAACCTTTAATTTATCGTTAAAAAACCTTTTTTAAACCTATGCGAAACCTTTAATTTTTCATAGGAATTTTATATAAAGAAAATAAGGGTATTTTGATTTTAAGCTAAGTGATATTAAAGTAGTTTTTTTCGGGTGTGAAAAACATCAAATCAATATCTTTTTAAACAAAAAAAAGCAATATCAAATTAAAAAGATATTGCTTTGAAAAATGTTTTTTCAGGAAAGAAATTAAAATCCTATATTTTTTCTGTTTTTTTGTTCGGCTTCGGTTTGTTTTGTTTCTTCAAGTTGTTTTAAATACTCGAATATTAACATAAACTTTTCGTCGTATTCAAGATTTTTGCTTTCAATTTGTTCGAGCTTCAATAAAATTTCTTTATGTGAAGAAAGCATTTGACGTATTTTTGTAAATGTTCTTATGATTTGAATGTTTACCATTATTGCACGGTCGCTGTTTAATACACTTGAAAGCATTGCAACGCCCTGCTCGGTAAATACCATAGGAAGATAACGAGTACCGCCGTGTTGTCTTGACATCACAAATTGTGACCTCAAGTTTTCAAACTCTTCTTTTGTCATCTGAAACATAAAATCTTCCGGAAAGCGTTTTATGTGTCTTCTTACTGACTGCTTTAAAACTCTTGTTTCCACGCCGTAGAGTTCGGCAAGGTCCCTGTCAATCATTACTTTTTGTCCTCGTATGAAATATATTTTGTCTTTAATGATTTCATCGGGTATTGCAAGTTCGTTGTTTTTGTCCATTGTTTTTATTTTCGGGCAAATTTATAAGCAAAGAGGTTATTTAGCGTTTTTAAAAGCCATTAGTGTTTTATTAATTTCACTTTTATATTCAGAGTAGTAAGTATTATTTTCGGATAATATTAAAGAACCGTAATAGATAATGTCTCCGTCCTTTAATTGAAAATCAAATTTTTCTAATTTCAGATTGTTTTCTTTAAACCATTTATTAAAAAGACGTTTGCGTGCTTTATGTTTATTGTCGGAATTATCGGCAATATAAAAAAGAACATTATCTGTGTTTTTCGAGAAAAAAGATTTTATAATAGAAAATACGGTAAGTCTTATGTTTTTATCATTTCTTCCTTTTCCTGTTTCAGGGTTAAAAATAAATTCAGAAATATTTTTATCTAAATAAGAAATTCCGAAATAATTTACATCTTTAAAATAAAGAATGTATTTTATTCCGGAGTTTGTATTAAAAAAATATTCTTCGTCCTCAAAAAAAATCTTATAAGGGCTTTCTAAACTTAATTCCTCTTTCATTTAAATCACTCAATTTCTTACCGGCTTGAATATGTTCTTTTATTATTCGCTTATCTTCTGCCGATTTCTGAATAAATTTTACAAAAGGATGATTTTTATTTTCTTCGGTTACTGTTATTTTAATTACCGTGCTTTCCATAATAGAAAATTTTATATTGCAAACTTACAACTTTTTTTTATTTGCGTATCAAAATTTACAGAAAAACTTCAAATATTGTTTCGAAAACATAAAAGCCCGACATTTTGCCGGGCTTTTATGTTTATTCCGTTACTTCCGATAAAAATTCTTGCAATTGATTTAATGTGAGCAAGGCATCTTTTTCAGTGCGGTCGATAGGGGTTTCGCTGTCGTAAATTACGATTCGGAAAAGGAGTTTAAGCTCTTCGGCTTTTTCTTTTGCTCCGGGACTTAAAACGTAATCAATTAATTGTGTTTGAGCTTCGGTTAAAAATTGTTGCTCGCCGTTGATCATTAAAAAATTTTTCATTTTCTTGGATTTTGGGTAAATAAAAAAGACTTTGCCGTAAGGTGTTCCACGCTCACAAGTAAGCGTTCCGGTAAGTTTCCTTTCCCGGCACCGTGCAAAGTCCGTTTTATATTTTTCATATCTTGTGATTTGGAACCACAAAGATATAACAAAAGTTTCAAAAAATCAAACGGGAACATTGAGCATACCGAAAACTTTAATGTCGGCAGAGTTGCTTACGTTAAATTCTCGCTGCACGACAAAAAGGGTTTCGTCTTTGTTAATTTTTACTTTGTCGCCTATATCCGGCACTATTTCGGTATTCCATTTTTTTAACAACTTATCGTTGTTTACGTCAATTAATTTACAATTGTAGTTTCGCATGATTGTTGATTTTTATTGTTATCAAATTGTATTTTTTATGTTAAAATGCAGTATTGCTTGATGCTGAACAGAGTATTAATTATGAGACAAAAGTAGATTATAAAAAACCTGTGAGGAACTTCATATACATCCTAAGAATTTAGTTTAGTAATAAAATCCTCAAAGTTTTCAGTTTCTGTAACTCTTGCCCCTTTTTCTGCATTTTTCATAGCACGCCTTGCTCTTGCATTCGGCGTTTTTTCAGCTTCAACAATTTTTGCCCATGATTGAGTTTTGAGAAACTCCAAAAAAAGTTGCCCCGATTTTATTTTGTCATTTATAATTACTGTTTTCATAATGCTTGATTTATGTTATAACACATAGTTAACAAAAAAATAAAATTAATCTTTTAAAACTAACAGTTTTTGCAGCTCTTCAAGTTCGTTTCTAAAAACTGTTGCACTTGTAAAATCTAAATCCTCGGCTGCTTTAAGCATTTTGGCCTTAGTATTTTTTATAGCTTGTTCTAACGCTGTTGCTGACATATACTTTATGACAGGATCAGCTGCGATTGAAGATTTATTTCCATTTTTATCATAATAACTTGTTTGATTAGAAGGTTTACCGGTCAATTGTATTTTTCCGATTTCCTTTTTAATTTGTGTCGGTGTAATATTATGCTTTTCATTATATTTTAATTGTTTCTCCATACGACGATCCGTTTCATCAATAGTCTTCTGCATAGATTTCGTAACCTTATCGGCATACATAATTACTTTTCCGTTTATATTACGAGCTGCACGACCTGCAGTTTGCGTAAGAGAGCGTTCTGAACGTAAAAAACCTTCTTTATCAGCATCTAAGATTGCAACTAAAGAAACTTCAGGCAAATCAAGACCTTCACGTAATAAATTAACTCCGATTAATACATCAAATAAACCTCTGCGTAAATCTTCCATTATTTGTACTCTTTCAACTGTATCAACATCTGAATGAATATATCTGCTTCTTACCCGTATTTTATCGAAATATTCTGCTAATTCTTCTGCCATACGCTTTGTTAAAGTTGTAACCAGAACACGTTCATTGATCTTAGCTCGCAGGTTGATTTCTGCAACTAAATCATCAATTTGATTTAAACTGGGACGTACATCAATTGACGGATCAATTAATCCTGTTGGTCTTATAACTTGCTCAACTACAACCCCTTCTGTTTTTTTATATTCATAATCTGAAGGGGTTGCACTCAAATATATTGTTTGCTTTTCAAAAGCTTCAAACTCTTCAAATTTTAAAGGTCTGTTATCCATTGCTGCGGGTAATCTGAAACCGTATTCAACTAAATTTTGTTTTCTTGACCGATCGCCGCCGTACATAGCATGAACTTGCGGTAAAGTAACATGGCTTTCGTCTATAACAACAATAAAATCTTCCGGAAAATAATCCAACAAACAAAACGGGCGACTTCCTTGTTTTCTTCCGTCAAAATATCGTGAATAATTCTCAATTCCCGAACAATAACCAAGTTCTTTAATCATTTCAACATCATAGGTTACACGATCTTCAATTCGTTTTGCTTCCAAATGTTTACCGACTTCTTTAAAATATTCAACTTGCTTACCCATATCCAAAACAATTTGATCAATCCCTTTATTTAACCTCTCTTTCGTTGTCATAAAAATACTTGCGGGGTATATTCTTATATAGTCTAATTTGTCAATTGTATGTCCGTCTATCGGATTAAAAGTAAGTATTTCATCAACTTCCTCTCCCCAAAAAGAAACACGAATTGCTGTATCACTATAAGCAGGAAAAATATCTACCGTATCTCCTGAAACTCTGAAATTACCTCTGTTGAATGCTAAATCATTCCTTGAATACAAGCTTGAAACTAAGTCGCGTAAAAACTTGTTCCTTACTAAGTTACTGCCTGTTTTTACTTCTATTAAATTTGAATAGAAATCCTCAGGGTTTCCGATACCGTAAAGGCATGAAACTGAAGAAACAACAATAACATCTCTCCTTCCGGTAAGCAAAGATGTTGTTGTGCTTAAACGTAACTTCTCAATTTCTTCATTTATTGATAAATCTTTTTCAATGTATGTATTTGAGGAAGGAAGATATGCTTCGGGTTGATAATAATCGTAATAAGAAACAAAATATTCAACCGCATTTTTCGGAAAAAAAGATTTAAACTCGCCGTATAGCTGGGCAGCAAGGGTTTTATTATGACTAAGCACTAATACAGGTCTGTTAAGTTGCTCAATTACATTCGCAATCGTAAAAGTTTTTCCTGAACCGGTTACACCCTGCAAAATTTGAAACTTCTCTCCTGCCCTTATTCCTTTAATAAGTTCTGAAATTGCTTGCGGTTGGTCGCCGGTTGGTTTATAATCTGATGTTAATTTGAAATTCACCTTTACCTTTTCAAAATAAAATAAACAGCCAAATGATCACTGTAACCGCCGTAATAGTTTTTGCCGCCGTATGTTTTATTAGGTGTTTTAAAATTTGCTTTTGCATTATAATACAATATCTTTTCATCTTTAAAGATTTGGCCTTCTTCGGCGTAAAAATCTTTTCCGTCATTTAAAGCCTGAGAAACTATTAAATTATCCAACATAAACCACTTGTAATTTCTTGAATTAGTCCCCTCTCCTCTCATGGACCTGTTATACAGAAGGTTATGTAACTCGTTTACTTTCGGGTTATTAGTGTTATTTGTTGCAAACAATGTTTTATTCAGGCTTTTGCTTTTAGGTTCATCATTAAAATCACCTATTATTATAATATTTGCATTTTTATTAATTGCAAGTATTTTATCGGTTTCAGACTTTAATATTCTTGCAGTTTCAACACGCTTAAATTCGGTTTCTTCTCTCCCTCCCCTTCTTGATTTCCAGTGATTAACAAATATATGAAAAATCTCATTGCTTTCTGCAAACTTTCCTTTTACATATAATATATTTCTTAATTTTGCCTCAGGTGCAGAAGGAATAATAACTTTTATTGATTTATGAGAAATATATTCAAATAAATCGCTTCTGTACATCAAGGCAACATCAATGCCTCTGGTATCAGGACTTTCCTCATGTACAACTTTATAATCTCCCGAAATAAGTTGTTTGTTTTTTGCCAAATCTTCAACAACTTGCTTGTTTTCAACTTCTGCTAAACCGATTATTGCAGGTAAATCGTTTCCTAAATTACTTAATACCCAAGACAAATCATCCAGTTTTTTGTAATAACGCTTGCTGCTCCAATGTTTTATTCCTTGCGGAGTAAATTCATCATCTTTCGTAAAAGGATCATTTATTGTGTCAAACAAATTTTCGACATTGTAAAAAGCTATTAAATATTTGTCATGACTTTTTACAGCATTTTCAGTGTTAAGATCTTTTACTTTGTTTTTTTTATTTCTTTTATCTGCTGCATTATTGCAAGAAAACAAAAGAAATACACCTGTGAGAATTATTATTATTTTTTTCATTTGTTTATATAATATTATTTTTGTTTTCGTTTTAATAATAAATTTAATAGTAATATGAAATATCTTTTAACACTAATCTTCGTATCTTGCTTATTAATAACGCTATACGGACAATATAGAGTTGCCCCTGACACTTATGTTATTAATTTTATTGATAAAGATACATCTTTTTATTCTGTAAATAAACCGAGTGATTTTTTATCAGAACGAGCAATTAAGCGAAGACAAAAGTATAATATTCCTGTTACATTACAAGATATGCCGGTAAATAAGAATTATATTAACAAAGTTAAAGAATTAGGTTTTGAAATATACGCAGTTTCAAAATGGATGAACTGTGTTATTGTTTATACAGAAAATGCAAATCTTTTAAAAAAGTTGAATTCTCTTGATTTCGTAACTAACTCTGAAAGAAAAAATGAAAAAAAGAAAAAAAATAAACAAAAGAAAAATAAATATATTGATATTGAGAGTATATCTGATAAGGAATCTGTATTAGACTACGGAAGCGGAACAAATCAAATTGAAATGCTGAATCTTCACAATCTTCATAATAAAGGTTATATGGGACAAGGTATTCAAATTGCTGTTTTAGATGCAGGATTTTATAGTGTTGATTCATTAGCCGGTTTTGACAGCGTAAGAGTAGCCGGACAAATTTTAGGCACAAAAGATTTTGTTGAAAGAGACGGTGATGTTTATGACGATGCAACACACGGTTTAAGCGTTCTTTCAACTATTGCTGCAAATTTACCGGGTAAATTAATCGGCTCTGCTCCTAAGGCAAATTACTGGTTACTAAGGTCGGAAGATGAACGATCTGAATACTTAGTTGAAGAGTATTATTGGCTGAGTGCTGCAGAGTATGCCGACAGCCTGGGAGTTGATATAATCCATTCTTCTTTGGGTTATAATGATTTTGATGATGAATCTACAAGTCATACATACGAAGATATGAACGGAGATATTGCTATTTCCTCTATTGCAGCTGATATTGCTTCCGCAAAAGGAATTTTAGTTGTAACAAGTGCGGGGAACGAAGGAAGTAATTCATGGAAGTATATTACTTCTCCTGCTGATGCTGACAGCGTTTTAACAGTGGGAGCTACAAAAAGTAACGGTAAAGTATCTAATTTCAGTTCAAGAGGGCCGAGTAGTGATAACCGTATTAAACCTGATGTTATGGCACAAGGTACTTTCGCATGGGTAATCGGCAGATATGGAGGTGTTTACCCCTCAAACGGAACGTCTTTTTCAGGTCCTATAATTGCCGGTGCAGTTGCGTGCTTATGGCAGGCTAATCCTGAATTCAGTAATATGGAGATAATTGATGCTTTACATAAATCTTCTGACAGATTTACAAATCCCGATGCTGATTACGGCTACGGAATACCGGATTTTAATAAAGCTGATTTATATTTGAAAAAACTGTCAAAAGCAAGGAGCAGAAAGTAATTTTTCTGTCCTATTTTTATAAATCGTAAACTATTTTTTTAATTTCTTGTGCCCACTGCACATGACTCATACTTTTGTTAAAAGTAGAGTGTGGTATAGGTTTGCCTATTTTTACTTTAATTGTTTTATTTTTCTTTTTTAACATTTCTCTCGGAAGCAGAAAAAATTCAATTTCTGATTTGATGAAGAATATCTTTCGCAATATGTATATAAAATAAAAAGTATTTGAATTTCTTCCGTAAAAATGTATAGGGACTACATCACGTTTACCGGAAATTGCTTTTGTTATAAATCCTTTCTGCCAGTGTTTATCTTGAACTTTCCCTTTGTAAATCCTTGAAACTTCTCCGTTGGGAAAATGAGTGATAGGTACATTTGACATATACGCCTTGTTAAGAGCAATTAAGCTTCCTCTCGGAGATTTATCTAAAACATTAACACCTATTGTTAAAGGATGTAAATTAGGAATTGCTTTAAACATTGCGTTTCCGACAAACTTCAACTCTCCGTATTTCTCCCCTATGAGTTTTGTTATTATTAATCCGTCAATAAACCCGAATGCATGATTTGCAGCAAAAAAACATCTTCCGTTTTCAGGTAAATTTTCAAGACCTTCAACATCAACTTTTACATTAAGATATGAAGCAATTTTCTTTAAAAAATCAATCCCGTGATAAGCGTGATATTTATCCATTATTCTGTTTAGCTCATCTTCTTTAATTATTTTTGCAATAAGCCTATAAACAAAATTCGGTAAATTTTTGTGTGCCTTAGAATGGCCATTTTTTAGAATTGACTTAATATCAATATGTTTCATTAATAGCTTGATGTTTATTCTGAAAAATTAACAGTTAACTTTAAAAGTCTCTTTAAAATAATATTTCTTTCTTTTACGGAAAAAATATTTAATATTTTAATACATAAAACACATATTTGTAATGTTTGTCTTTAAAAAAATTATAAGTTTCAGAACCTTCAACAGCAGCAAAGTTTTTAGCTAACTTGTGTAAAAATTTCGGTGCCAATTTTTCAACTAATTTTATTCTGTCAGGTGTTGCTGTTTTCAAAGCTTCAACAACATTCTCGGTAATATCCTCATGTTGTTCAATGATGAATCCTGCATCAACTATTTGTTTATGAAGTTCTTCAATCTCATTGCTTTCTCTGAAATCTGTAAAAGACAAGTATCCTCCTTTTTTTAATACTCTTTTTACTTCATTTAAAAACAAATCCATTTGTAAATATCTGTGTGAAGATTCTACATTTAATACAACGTCAAATTTGTCATTCTCAAACGGCAAAACTTGTGCATTTGCCTGAAAGAAAGTTTCATTTCCTTCTTTATAATATTTTTTGCAAAATTCTATTGCTTTGTTGTTTAAATCAACCCCTGTTACTTTTGCAGGTGAAAAATAACGATTTACATAGGACAGTCCGCCGCCTCTTCCGCAACCGACTTCAAGAATATTTTTGTTTTTTATTTCTACACCGGAAGCAACAAGGTGATATAATTGAGCAGAATATCTGTTAGGCTCATCTTCCTCTTTCAAATCAATTTTATTACTGTCTTTTGAATATCCGAAATTCATAAATATAACTTCGGCATTTTTATCAATTGTACTGATATACCAATACCAAATTTTAAAAAATAAACTTCTTAATTTCTCCTTCATTTAAATCTTTTTTAAAATATATATTACTGACAATACAAAAATGAAGTATTTTTTTGTAACACAAAATTTTATTTTTCTAATGTGTTCATATTTTTATTAAATCACAATAATTTAGTTCAAATTGTTACTTTTGTACAAAATGAAAGAGATTTTAAACATACTTATTAAAAATAAGGTATTTGTCATTCCTTATCTTATTTTCTGTTTAATTTCCGTATATTTTCTGCTAACTTATGATAAAACTGAAATACATATTTTTATTAATAAATATCATAACTTTTCCTTTGATTTCTTTTTTAAATATTGGACACATTTAGGACATGGTATTCTTGCCGTATTAATAACTCTAGTTTTTTTGTTTATTCGATATAAATGGGCTGTGATGTTTGCTGTTTCAAGTTTTATGACGGCAATAACGGTGCAATTTTTAAAACGAATTATTTTTGCTGACTGTTTCAGGCCTAAATTTGTCTTTCAATATTTTTATAAAGGGAATTATAATTTGCATTTTGTTAAAGGGGCTGACCCCGGAACTTTATTCTCCTTTCCGTCAGGACACTCAGCTTCTGCATTTGTTGTTTTCTTTTTATTATCAATAATTGTTAAAAATCAAATGTTAAAACTTATATTTTTTATAATTGCTTTATCAGCAACATTTTCAAGGGTCTATTTGTCTTGGCATTTTTTAGGAGATATATTTGCCGGCTCTTTAATAGGTTTTCTTATAACATTAATAGCATATTATTACATAAACAAATGTGATAAATCATGGTTAAGTCGGTCTTTACTGTCTAAAAAAATAAAATCTGATATATAACATCTTTTTAAATAAATTTGCTTTATTAAATTTGTATAAAAATTCAAACAATTAAGATATACAATATTATGTCAAAATTAGTTAAAAATGCTGCCGGCAGAATGGTTCCGACAGAAATCAACGGAGAAAAACAAGTTCCCTTTATGGGAGCAGGCAAATATAAACCCGAGGGCAAAAAATACGCACCAAAAATTTCAACAGTTGCTGATTTTCCAGAAAACGGAGATAAACGTGTTGCATCTTTAAAAGAAGCATTAATTAAAGCCGGTTTAAAAGACGGAATGACAATTTCCAATCATCATCATTTCAGAAACGGAGATTTAATTATGAACCAAGTTTTTGATATTGCAAAAGAACTTGGTATTAAGAATTTACGTTGGTTTCCTTCAGCATCTTTTCCTTGTCATGCACATATGATAAAATATCTTGAAGACGGAACAATAAACCGTATTGAAGGTAGTATGAACGGCCCGCTCGGCAAATTTACTTCCGAAGGAAAAATGAAAGGAACTGCAATATTACGTTCTCACGGCGGAAGATATCAAGCCGTGCAAGACGGAGAAGTAAAAATTGACATTGCAATAATTGCTGCCGGTACAGCTGATTCGTTCGGTAATGCTAACGGACTTACAGGTGATTCTGCAAGCGGTTTGCTCGGATTTGCCCTTGCCGATTCTCAATATGCAGATAAAGTAATTGTCGTTACTGATAATATGGTGCCTTTTCCGTGCATGCCGTGGCAAATTCAAGGAAATTATGTTGATTATACTGTTGAAATAGAAAAAGCCGGAGATCCGGATAAAATTATTTCCGGAACAACGCAAATAACAAAAAGTCCGGACAGACTTCTTTTAGCAGAAATGACTGCTAAATTTTGTGAAGCAACCGGAATTATTAAAGAAGGATTTTCTTTTCAAACCGGTGCAGGAGGAACTTCGCTTGCCGTAAGCAAATATTTCGGAGAAATAATGCAAAAGAAAAAGATTAAAGCAAGATTTGCAAGAGGCGGCAGTAACAAATATCTTGTAAACATGCTTGAAGAAGGTTTAATTGAATATATACTTGACGGGCAAACTTTTGATTTAGAAGGAGTTCGTTCAATGAGAGAAAATCAGAATCATACTTGGACAAGTCCGTTTACAAGTTACAACTATCACGGAAAAGGAAATTTTGCACAAATGGTGGATGTCGTAATTCTCGGTGCAACCGAAGTTGATGTTAATTTTAACGGCAATGTTGTTACACACTCCGATGGGTTATTAATGCACGGAATAGGAGGATGGCAAAATTGCCTGTTCAGTAAAACGGTTATACTTCCGTTACCGCTTTTCAGAAACAGAATTCCTGTTATTGTTGATGAAGTTACTACTCTTGTCGGTCCGGGCGAGCTTATTGACGTTATTGTAACCGAAAGGGGTATTGCAATTAATCCTTTGCGAAAAGATTTAATTGAAGCAAGTAAAAATTCAGGATTACCTATTAAAACAATACAAGAATTAAAAGACGAAGCAGAAAAAATATGCGGCAAACCTAAAAAACCTGAATTTACCGATGAAATTATCGCTGCAATTAAATGGGTTGACGGAACGGTAATAGATGTTGTGAGAAAACTAAAGTAGATTATACTTGACAAATCATTTTAAAGTACTATTTTACTATATTTTTTTTAAATTTAAACTTTCTCAATTTAATGGAATACAAAGAAATAGAATCAGAAAAAGAACTAAAAAAAATACTTAAAGAAGCAGGCGGAATAATAAACAAAACAGCATTCCAAAATGTTGATTTACAGAATTGTGAAGAGTCTGTATTAAAGTATTATTTCAGCAACTGTATATTCCTCGGTTGCAACATGAATGACGAAATAAAAGAACACATCGAAAAAGAAAATTTTATATTTCCTAAATTAGATGTTCCCTATAATGTTTATCCTAATTCATTATACACAAAAAATGATTTATACGGTGCATACATCACAGGAAAACCTGCAACATACGAAAATACCTTTGATAAACTTGTTTACAACCACTTTATTGAAACAGGAAAAGAAGCCGACAGCATAAAAGAAACACTTGCAAGGCGTTTACACGACCATTCAATATCCGATGCTCTGTATGACTTTCTGGATAAATACGATGAAAAAAAAGTTATTGCAATAATGGGTGGGCACAGTTTGCCCAGAAACACCGAAGATTATAAAAAAGTAGTAAACCTTTCTAAAAAACTTACCGAAAACGGTTATTTAATGACATCAGGCGGAGGTCCCGGTGCAATGGAAGCAACACATGTAGGAGCTTGGTTTGCCGGCAGAGCATTTGAGGAATTAGAAGATGCATTTTCAATATTAGACCAAGCACCGCTTTACAAAGATAAATTATGGATGGATACAGCCATGCAAGTTATTGATAAATACCCCGATATGAAAGAATACGAAAGTCTCGGAATACCAACTTGGCTTTACGGACACGAACCGCCCACCCCTTTTGCAACTAAAATTGCAAAATACTTTGCCAACAGTGTAAGAGAAGACGGCTTGCTTACTATTGCCAAAGGCGGAATTATTTTCTCGCCCGGAAGTGCAGGCACAATTCAAGAAGTGTTCCAGGAAATAACACAAAACCATTATCTGAGTTTCGGTTATGCCAGCCCGATGATATTTATGAATAAACAATTTTGGACTGAAGAAACTCCCGTTTACACTTACATCGAGGATTTAGTTTCAAGAGGAAAACTTAAAAATTTAATCTTATCTGTTTGTAACACAATTGACGAAATAAAAACTGAATTAGATAAGTTCTCATAGATTCATTAAAAATAATTCAAAAAAACTCCTGCAATTCGTATGTAAGAAAAATACTTAATGTAGATTATTGTTGTTTAATACTTTTTTATTTTACAACTTTGGTAAACTAATTTAAAAGTCATTTAAAATGAAGAATTTAACTTTTATTATTTTAATCAGTATTTCAATTAATACTTTTGCTCAAAAAACTTCTGAATTATATATGCCGAAAGAAATTAAAAGAGCATATGAAAACGGAACTCGCTCATATACAGGAGAAGCAGGGGAAAATTATTTTGTAAATAAAATTGATTATTCAATAAAAGCAGAATTTAACCCCAAAACTCGTTTGCTTAACGGTAAAGAAACAATAACTTATACAAATAACAGTTCCGACAGTTTAGAATATTTCTATTTCAATATTTACCAAGATATTTACAAGAAAGGAAATATGCGAGATTGGGACATAGGTACAGCAGATTTAACAGATGGTGTGCAAATAACAAAAATTGTATATCAAGGACAGGAAATAGATATAAATTCAAAAAATATCAGAAACAATTCTTCAATATTAAGAATAAAACTGCCAGTAAAATTAGCTCCCGGCAAAAAAGCAGACATTAAAATTAATTGGAATTTATTATTCCCGGGAACAGTAACAATAAGAATGGGAACATATAACAAAGACAACTTTTTTATAGCCTATTGGTTTCCGAAAGTTGCCGTTTATGATGATATTGAAGGGTGGAACACACACGGTCACTCAGGAAGCCAAGAGTTTTATAACGATTTCGGCAATTATGACATTGAAATTAAAGTTCCCGGAGATTATCAAATTTGGGCAACCGGAATTTTGCAAAACACAAAAGACTTATACACAGATAAATATATTAAGCGTATTGAGAAGTCAAAAACAACAGAGGGTGTTATTCATATTATTACTGAAAATGACAGGAAAAAAGCAAATATTCTGAAAAAAAGCAAATTTCATACTTGGAAATTCAAATCGGAACAAACACCTGATTTTGCTTTTGCAGTAAGTCGAACATATTTATGGGATGCAACAAGCACACAATCAGGCAACAAACGTATTTCTGTTAATGCGGTTTATAAACCCGACTCAAAAGATTTTCATGAAGTTGCTGAAATAAGTAAAAATTCCATTAACTTTTTTACAGAAGAAATTCCCGGTGTTCCCTACCCTTACCCTCAATTTACGGCATTTAACGGCGGAGGCGGTATGGAATTCCCCGGAATGATAAACGACGGAGATGCAAGAAACCGAAACGGAACCCTATATGTTACCGCACATGAAATAGGACACTCATATTTTCCGTTTTACACGGGTTTAAACGAACAAAAATACGCATGGATGGATGAAGGTTTAATTACATTTTTTCCGCAATTTATTCTTAAAAAATATACAAACGACAATGATTTTATCTTCTTTAAACGAAATATTAAATCATATAACCGTTACGCAGGAACATTCAATGATGTTCCCTTAATGATTCCTTCTGACAATGTAGGTCGTTATGCTTACAGGTTTCAAGCATATGCTCGTTCATCCGTTGCATTTTTTTTATTATATAAATATTTGGGTAAAGAAAAATTTACAAAAGGATTAAAATTATTTACGGAACGATGGAACGGAAAACATCCTGTTCCCTACGATTTTTTCTTTACTTTTAATGAAGTTGCCGAAGAAAATTTAGCTTGGTTTTGGAAACCTTGGTTTTTTGAAATCGGGTATGCAGACTTAAAAATAAAAGAAATATTAAATACAGAAAACAACGAAACTATCATAATTATTGAAAATAAAACAGGTTTTCCTGTTCCTGTTGACTTAACAGCCGAATACAAAAACGGAGAAACAAAACACATTAAATACAATATGAAAGTTTGGACAAAAGGAGAAAAAACGTATAAAGTAAATGTTCCGAAAAAAGGCTTGAAGAAACTTATTTTAAATACAGAAACAATTCCTGATGCTTATCCGGATGATAATATTAAAGAACTATTTTAAATTTTTACCTTTCTTAAAGTATCTTTTTTATGATAGTATTAAAGATATTAAGATTATCTTTAAGGATTAATTGCAAACAGTGAATAAAGATGGTAATAAAACAAACAATTGACACACCCTACATTAATTTATCTGTATCCGACTGTAAATTTGAAATAAAAGGAAAATCATATTATGTAGGAATCAATAAACTGTATGATAAGGTATTGAAATGGGTTAACGAAGAGGTTCCGGCATTGGAATGTAATCTTAAAATTGAATTTTATTTTTCAATTATAAGCAGTGCCTCGTTAAAAAATATAATTGAAATTATTAATCGCTTGGACTACTTCTACAAAAAAGGGAAAAAACTTTCAATACATTGGATATGTGATAAAGGCGATATTGATATTTTAGAAACAGCAAAAGATTTTTCAAACTATACTTTAATCCCTTTTAATATTTCAGAAAATTCTGATTTCGATAACGAATAAAAATACAATTATATAACTATCTTATAATAAGGCAATAACCAAAATACCATCACTATTTTTAGACATTTTTAACTGAAAACCTTAATAAAATGAAGCAAAAAATTTTCTTTTTTCTAACTACTGTCTTTTTTTCTTTATTAATGAACGCCCAACCTAATACAGAAGTTCAAAAATTACTTGCAAGTAACGGTTTAGCGTCAGATTATTTCGGGATTTGTGTATCTATATCCGGAAACTATGCAATTATTGGATCAAACTGGAAAGATACGTATGCAAATAACTCCGGAGTAGCTTATATTTTTTATAATAATTTAGGAACTTGGGAAGAAGTCGCAATATTAAGACCGTCTAATCCGATTGCAAACCAAAATTTCGGATTTTCTGTCAGTATTTCCGGAAACTATGCAGTTGTTGGTGCCTATGGTGACAAAGTAGGAACAATTTCATCCGGAGCTGCATATATTTTTGAAAAACCTGCCGGAGGATGGACAGATATGACAGAAACAGCAAGACTGACCCCGACAGACCTTACAGCAGGAAATAATTTTGGTTGGTCTGTTTCTGTTTCCGACACCAATATAGTTGTAGGACAATTCACAAACTGGTATAATACAGCATATCTTTATGAAAAGCCCGCCGGAGGATGGACGGATATGACAGAAACAGTAAGATTAACTCCTTCTGACGGAGAAACATTTGATGGATTTGCTTCATCAGTTTCTATATCAGGAAACAATGTTGTCGTTGGTTCTCGAAAAGATAAAATTAGTTCTGTAGCAACCGGCTCTGCATATCTTTTCACAAAACCTGTTTCGGGTTGGGCAAATATGACAGAAACTGCAAAGTTTACTGCTTCAGACGGGGCTGCTGATGATAGTTTTGGTATGTCTGTTAATATTTCTGATAATTATATAATTGTCGGTGCAAATACTGCTGATAATCCGGGAATAGATGCCGGTGCTGCATATTTATTCGAAAAACCAGTGTCCGGGTGGGAAAGTGCCACGGAAACTGCAAAATTTACCCCTTCCGATATTAATGCTGCTGATTATTTCGGCTATTCTGTCGGTGTTTCAGGTGATTATGTATTGGTAAGTTCTTTTGAAGATGATGATAACGGAAGTGCTTCCGGCTCTGTATATTTGTTTGTGAAACCTACTTCGGGATGGTCTGATATGAGTGAAACATTAAAATTAACAGCTTCTGACGGTGCTGCTTCTGACTACTTTGGCAAATCAGTATCTATATTTGGAGATAATGCAATTATAAGTTCTTATAATGATGATGATTTAGGAAGTAATTCGGGTTCGGTTTATCTTTTCTCCTCATTATTGCCGCATATTAGTACTCAGCCTGTTGATAATATAAATATTTGTCCTGCCTCCAATGTGTTTTTTTCCGTAAGCGGGTATAATACAGATACATATAAATGGCAATTAAGTGTCGACAACGGAAACAGCTTTAATGATATTCCGGAAGGAGGTATATATTCTAATACTGCGTCTGATAATTTACAGATTTCTAATGTATCAGTAAGTATGAATAACTACATATACAGATGTACACTTACGAATATTCACGGTTCGGTAAACTCAAAAAATGCCGTAATTATTTTGGATAATGAAAATCCTTTAATAACATCTATACACAATGGTATTACAACAAATGCCGATTTAAATTGCGAAGCATTTCTGGGAGATTATACAGGAGATATTATTGCAACAGATAATTGTGATACAGATTTAACTGTTACACAAAATCCGATTCCGGGAACAACTATTTCAGGAAATACAAATACTGTAACATTAACAGTAACAGATGATTTAGGAAATGCAGATTTTGTTACATTTAATGTTGATGTTATTGATGTTACCGACCCTTTTATAACATCTACACACAATGATATTACAACAAATGCCGATTTAAATTGCGAAGCATTTCTGGGAGATTATACAGGAGATATTATTGCAACAGATAATTGTGATACAGATTTAACTGTTACACAAAATCCGATTCCCGGAATAACTATTTCAGGAAATACAAATAACATAACATTAACAGTAACAGATGATTTAGGAAATGCAGATTTTGTTACATTTAATGTTGATGTTATTGATGTTACCGACCCTGAAATAATATGTATAGACAATCAGACAGTTAATGCTGATAATACAAACACATACTCAGTTTCGGGAACAGAATTTGACCCGCTTACAATTAATGATAATTGCAATATTGCAAGTGTCATTAATGATTTAAATAATATTGAAACACTTGATGGTGCTGTATTGCCTCAGGGTACAACAACTATAGTTTGGACAGTTATTGACGAAGCAAATAATTCAAATACTTGCATGTTTGATGTTTCAGTAAATTCCTATATCGGAGTTTCAATTTTATCAACACCGGAAATATCAATTTATCCCAATCCGTCAAAAGGGTTATTTACAATTAATACAGATGCTGACTATAAAGTCACTATAAGTAACATATCCGGTAAAACCATAAAAGAATATTTTGTTAATAATCACACTCTGAATATAAACTTAAAAGAGATAAAAAGCGGAATTTATTTTATTAACTTCAGAAATAACAGCACTGTTTTAACAGAAAAAATTATTATTAAATAGGTTTTGCTGAAAAGCTCACAGGTGCATTAGATTTCAAGTTTCTCGTTTGAAGTCGTATATAAATACTGCGAAATAAGAGAAATTTGAAAGATAGTGTGCCTGTGGGCAGCTAAAATATTTTACACAAGTGCAGGGAAATAGGGCGAATGAATTAAAAACCTTGCACTTGTATATGTAAATAATCTTATAAATGACTGAAAAATAAATATATTAGCGTTTTTCAGCAAGCCCTAAATAATATTCCGTAGGTTGCTTATATGAATATTTCCTAAACAATTATGTGATATTTTGATAAGCGACCTGTTTCTTTACTTATTATAATCAAAACCCTACACTAAATAATGTAATAATAAGATTAAGCGAATATAAGTTACTTAGTTATCCAACAGTAACTGTCTGTATATATAAACATTGCAAATAGTCGCTGTTTTTTACTTTGTTCTTTCTGTTTCAATGCAACCTTTTGAGGTTTTTCTGCGTATTATATTAAAATACTTATACTAACTCATTAATACTATGAAAGATTTATTTTTGCCTGAAACTAAATTTACCCCAAAAGTCAACTTATCTGTTGAAAATTGCACTTTTGAAATAATCGGTTCTTCTTATTCAGATAATATCTATGAAAAAGTTTATGAGAAAGTTATAAAGTGGGTAGAAGAAGAGATGCCCAAAATAGAATGCGATATGAACTGTGTATTCTCAATAAATATCTTAAACAGCATGTCGTATAAAAATATTATGCAAATTATGATACAGTTTGTTGAATACAGAAAAGCAGGAAAAAATATCTCAATTACTTGGTACTTTGAAGGCGATGATGAAGACAATGAAGAACTTGCAGAAGATTTATCAGGAATTTTTGACATACCTTTCACAATAAAATCTATATAATTCTAATCTTTAATGCACCTTACAGAAACACCTAATTCTTTATAAAGATTATATCTGTAAATATTGCTGTAGAAATAATAAACGTGATAAACAATACCGAATCCGTCATCTTTTTCAGTTGATGACCACCAATAACCTCCCGAACCTAAGTTGTAAAACTTACCTGTTGCATATCTTATACCTCCGGGTAATGCTTTAAAACCAAACGAGTCAAAAGCATCCATATTAGGCTTATCCCAATGCTTAAATCCTCTCTCTTTCAATCTGCCTCCGGCAATATCTTCACCTCCGAGGTAATCAATTAATTTTTGCCAATCATTATCATTAGGGACATGCCAACCTGCCGGAGCAATATGGCGTTTGTCATTTATAGCATACCAGTTATAAAGATTTCCGTATTGAGAAGAATATTTCGAATTATTATTATAATTACAATAAGCACCTTTCATGGTAGATTGCCACTCATTATTATTTTTAATATTAGGAATAGGGTCTCCGTTTCTGTAACTTTCAACTCTCAAATTTTCCAACATCCATACCTGCTCACCAATACTTATTGTTTTATATAAATTACCCTCAATATCTTTCATTATACCGAGTTTAAATTTACAATAACCGGAATCCTTTGAACTGTAACTGCTAAATATCAACAAACAAAAAAGAGAAGAAATTACGATAAACAAATCTTTAATTTTCATTTTATGTATTTTTTCTTTTTGAAAACACAAAAGTACATCTTTATTTTAAAACAACTAAGCTATAATCTGTATTTTTTTAGTGAAATATATAAAGTTTTGATAAAGTTATTATCATATTAAAAAAGCTCTCAAAATTGAGAGCTCCCCTGTACCCGGAGCCGGCATCGAACCGGCACGTCCATTACTGGACACGGGATTTTAAGTCCCGCGCGTCTACCAATTCCGCCATCCGGGCAACAAATCGGCAGTTTAAATAAACTTTGAGCGAGAAACGGGACTCGAACCCGCGACCCCGACCTTGGCAAGGTCGTGCTCTACCAACTGAGCTATTCTCGCAATGCGAGTGCAAATGTAAAACAAATTTTTCTCCTGCAAAACTTTTTTTAAAAAATAATCTCAATATTTTTTTTATCTTTGTACGCTGTAAAATTACAAAATTACCTTTAAAATTTACGGTAATTTAATTAAGATAAAATTTAAATTCAGAAAGAAATGTTTGACAATTTATCGGAAAGACTGGAACGTTCTTTTAAAATTATAAAAGGACAAGGAAAAATAACTGAAATTAATATTGCTGATGCATTAAAAGATGTAAGGCGTGCCTTACTTGATGCCGATGTAAGCTATAAAATAGCCAAAGATTTTACAAATAACGTAAAAGAAAAAGCAATAGGTTCTGATGTTCTTAAATCAGTTAAACCAAAACAACAAATCATCAAAATTGTTCATGATGAATTAGTTGAATTAATGGGTACGGAACACTCCGAAATTAATTTACAAAAAACATTTACGGTTATTCTTATTGCAGGACTTCAAGGTTCCGGGAAAACAACTTTTACGGCAAAACTTTCTAATTTTCTTAAAACTAAAAAAGGAAAAAATCCGCTTTTGGTAGCAGGTGACGTTTACAGACCTGCTGCAATTGAACAATTAAAGATTTTAAGTGAACAAGTAGGTGTTTCGGTTTATACCGAAGACGGAAATCAAAATCCGATTAAAATAGCAAAATCGGCAATTAGTTTTGCAAAGAAAAATGCACACGATGTTGTCATTATTGATACCGCAGGTCGTTTAGCTGTTGACAAAGCAATGATGAAAGAAATCAGCGAAATAAAAAAAGCTGTTAAACCCGATGAGATTCTTTTTGTTGTTGATGCAATGACCGGACAAGATGCCGTTAATACTGCAAAAGAATTTAACGATCAATTAAACTTTGACGGTGTTGTTCTTACAAAACTTGACGGTGATACAAGAGGCGGAGCTGCTCTTACAATTAGAAGCGTTGTTCAAAAGCCCATTAAATTTGTCGGTACGGGAGAAAAAATTGAAGAATTGGATGTCTTCTATCCTACTCGTATGGCTGACCGTATTCTCGGAATGGGTGATATTGTTTCTCTTGTTGAAAAAGCCGAAGAACAAATTGACCAAGAGGAAGCCAGAAGATTACAAAAAAGAATTGCCAAAAATCAATTCGATTTTAATGACTTCCTGAAACAATTAAATTCCATTAAAAAAATGGGTAATATTAAAGATTTAGTAGGTATGATTCCCGGAATGGGAAAAATGGTAAAAAATCTTGATATAGATAACGATGCATTCAAAGGTATTGAAGCAATAATACAATCAATGACACCAGAAGAGCGTGAAAACCCGAAAGTAATAAACGGAAGTCGCAGAAAACGTATTGCAAAAGGAAGCGGAACTAATCTTCAAGAAGTTAACCGCTTGATTAAACAGTTCGGAGATACAAAAAAAATGATGAAAATGGTGCAAGGAGGCGGAAATGTGAGAGGAGCAATCAAAAGTGCAAGAAAAAAACGAAGAAAATAAAATTATTAAAAATAGATTTCACGAAAGATTGCGAGTTTCAGGTTGCGGGTTAAAACTCGCAACATTTTTTTAAAACTATAAAAAATTAAAGTATAATGACTTCATACAAACTTCTTGACGGAAAAGAAACTTCAAAGCAAATAAAACAAGAAATAACCGAAGAAGTAAAACAAATAATTGAAGCAGGAGGAAAGCAGCCTCATTTGGCAGCAATACTTATAGGCAGCAACGGAGCCAGCGAAACCTACGTTGCACATAAAGTAAAAGCTTGCGAACAAATCGGCTTCAAATCAAGTTTATTCCGTTTCAATAATGATATTACGGAAAACGAATTAATCAATAAAATTCAGGAAATAAATAATAACAATGACATTGACGGATTAATCGTACAACTTCCTGTTCCTGAGCACATTTCAGAAGAAAAAATTATTGAAGCAATTGACCCTAAAAAAGATGTTGACGGTTTTCACCCTATTAATATCGGCAGAATGACAATAGGAATGCCTGCATACATTTCGGCAACACCGCAAGGTATTATTGAACTTATGCAAAGATATAATATTGAAACCTCAGGCAAACATTGTGTAGTTATAGGAAGAAGCAATATTGTAGGTAAACCTGTAAGTATTTTAATGTCGCAAAAAAGCAAAACCGGTAATGCAACGGTAACTTTATGTCACAGTCGAACTAAAAACCTTAAAGAAATTACAAAACAAGCCGATATTTTAATTGCGGCAATCGGTGTTATGGATTTTGTTACCGAAGATATGGTGAAAGAAGGTGCTGTTGTAATTGACGTAGGTATTCACAGAATAAAATCCGGCAAAACAAAATCAGGTTGGAAACTGAAAGGTGATGTTAAATTTGACGAAGTTGCTCCGAAATGTTCTTATATAACTCCCGTTCCGGGAGGCATAGGTCCTATGACAATTGTTTCTTTACTGAAAAACACATTGCTTTCGGCTAAAAAAGAGATTTTTTCATAAAAAGAAATACACACAAAGAATGCAAAGAGTATTTTATTTTTTTTATACTTTATTAAAAAAATGAAACGCTAACTCACTAAATCAGAAACATTGTCCTATTTAAAAAACATTAAAATAAAGTTTGATTCTGAAATTGAAAAGAAAACTTTTTACTTACATCTGATTTATTCAATTCTTGACGGTATTATTCTCGGAATTTTAGCCTTAAACGAATACGTTTTAATTAAAGGACTTAAAGGCTCTTCATATCAAATCGGTATGCTGTTTCAATTTACGGTTATCGTGCTTTTAGTTTCGGTTCCGTTGAATTTAATTTTAAAACGAACCGTAAAAAAAATCAGAATGTTGCGACTTGTTGCAATTTTTACACGTGCTCCTCTCCTTCTGTTATTATTTTTTCCGGAAACCGTAACAGAAAATACCGATATACTTTTTTATCAAATTGCATTTCTCATTATTTTCTTGATTTATTTTTCTGCAAATCCTTTAATAATGCCTGCGATTAACGGTTTTCTGAAAACGAATTATAAACACGGAAATTTCAGTAAACTATACGGATATTCTGCAACAGTTAATAAAATTGTTATGCTTGTTGCAACTTTTCTTTTCGGAATTCTTCTCGATAAGCATGCAAATGCTTACACTTATGTATATCCGTTTTTGGCATTGCTCGGAATAGTTTCAATATTTATTCTTACACAAATAAAATATTCACCGCCTGTTTCAAAAAAGCAAAAGATGAAAGAATCTTTAAAAGAAATTAAAGCGAATATTTTACATATTATTAAAACTAATAAACCGTTCAGAGATTTTGAAATAGGATTTATGTTTTACGGACTTGCATGGCTTGTTACTATTGCCGTTATTGCATTATTCTTAGAATATCAACTAAAACTAAACTACTCAGGAATAGCATTTTACAAGAACTTCTACACAACAGTTTCAATATTGCTGACTCCGCTTTTCGGAAAGTTATTAGGAAAAATTAACCCTCGAAAATTCGGTATTTACACTTTTTTATTTATGCTGATTTACATTTTGTTTATGGGGCTTACAGAATATTTTCCTTATTATACTGAGGTTTTAGGTGTTAAAATTTATTATTCTTTGCTTGTATCGTTTTTTGCCTACGGCATTTTTGGTGCTATGATGGGACTTTTGTGGTATATCGGTTCAGCTTATTTTGCAAAAGATGAAGATGCCGCAGAATATCAATCAATACATTTATCTTTAACCGGTTTCAGAGGTGCATTTGCTCCTTTGGTCGGTGTTTTATTTTTTGAACTAATCGGTTATTCGGGCGTTTTTGCAATCGGCATTATTTCCTTGTTGATTGCGATATTTGTTTTGCGATATTCGCTTAGGAAGTATAAATAAAAAAGCATTGGAATAGTCAATGCTTTTTTATTGGTTTAGGTTAATATATAAGTTAATACGGTAATAAGTGAAGTTCTTCTTCTCCTAAAATTTCAAGCCACATTTCTTTGTCTTTCAATTTTAATATCTTATATCTATCAACATCTTCGTCAAGAAAGTTTATAATAATGTCTTCTTTACTGTCTGAGAATACCCATTTCCCCTTTAATTTACTATTCTCCAAAAATTCATCATCTTTCGTGAATTCCCAAATTTCACCGGTATAATCATCTGTAATATCTGTACCGTCTTGTAAATCTTTTGCAAAATCAATTTGCCAAGTATTGGCTACTCTTGTTGTTTTTGTTTTTAAACTCATTGAAGGTCCAAATTCATACTTTTTGCATCCGACAAGACCAAAAATAAGAAAAGCCGAAGTTAAGATTGTGATTGTTTTAAATTTCATAATTTTTAATTTAAGTTATACATATATAAAACTTGCAATTAATATTATTTGCAGTTTTTTAATATTTTAATTTTATTAATCATTAGGGTGTAGAGAGTAGCTACCGTCACCGGTAAAATCGATCAAAATTAACGTAACTTTCCACGTTCCCGGTTTTCCTTCTTCTGATACTCCTGCATAAGTGTCAATGTCTGAACCTCCTGTTAAAGTTTGATTTAAAACTTCTTTTCCTTTTTTGTCGTTTAAAATCATTTGAACACTTCCTGTTCCTGTTTCTGCCGTAATGTCAAAATTTAAAGATGCTTTTGTTCCAGAATTTACCCAGGCAAAGGCATATGTTCCGGAATCTCCGATTCCTGTAAAATCTGCCGCAGGGTCGGTTCCACTTGAAGTCAAAAGAATATTACCCGTATAGGTATCTTCAATTACTTCGTTGTCTTCAAACTTGTTGTATTTACTACACGATGTCATTGTTATAGCAATCCAAAATGCTGCTGCCATTAAAATAATACTTAATTTTCTCATTTTTTTATATCTAATTTTTGCCTACTTCTGTTTTTATGGTCTTGTTCGGCATATTTCGACCGGTTATTTAAAATTTATATGAAAATGTTAAAGATAATGAGCCAAACTTATACTCGTTTAAATCATTTCCTGTTGTTTTTAATTCATTAATAAAAGTTTCCGTAAAAACATTTCCTTTATGTGTTTTGGTGTCATAATCTTGGTCTGTTGTATAAATTGAGTTTTCTGAAAACGGAAGAATATAATCTACTCCTATTTCTATATTATTGTTTAACTCAATTCCAGCACCGAATAATGCAAAAATATTTACAGATGTTGAATAGTCTAAATTAGCTTTATATTCGACTGTTGAGCCATTTGAACTTGAAATAAATGTTCCTGATGAATTATAAACCTCAGTTGTTAATGTTTCTTCTGTTTTAACCTTCCCATTTGTTATTATATTAAACCCTCCTCCTACTTTTATATAAACATCATTATCCGGCAAAATTATATATTTTACATACAAAGGTAAATTCAGAGAACCAATAGTTAAATTATTATTGGCATTCATTATTTCTCTGTCAACTTCGTCAAACATATGAATTGTGTTTATTTGAAAACTAGTGCTTAGGTAGTTTCCATTTATTCCAAGTTTTATTTTTTCTGAGATATTATATTCTGCAAATGCTCCGAAAGAATAACTAAGTCCGGATTTGCTTGATATGTGAAACATTTTTAAGCAATTGCAACTATCAACCAGAATATTTAACGTATTTGCAGAATTACCGGTATTTATTGTTGCCGCTCCAACTGAAATTTCACCTCCGTATGATAAATCTTGTGCGTTAACGAGATTTCCTGTTAAAAAAATCGCAAATATTATTATTAATTTTTTCATCATTTATATTTTAAAGGGTTTCAAATACAATTGTTCCGTTTGTAGTTGTTGAATTAACAAGGGCATCTTCAACAATATCATAAATTACAGTATTTTCAGATTCACTGATCACAATAATTCCATCTCCGTTTGGCGTTGCACTGTCAAAATCCGAAACAGAAAATGAGGTAAACCAATATGACGGGTTAAGTTCTATCCAACACATTGTATTTATTCCTGGTTCAAATGTATGAGAAGACAGTGTTGCCTCGAATACTTCGCCCGAATTGAAAAGGAATTTTATAGGGTGAGTTGTTCCTGCTCCATCGGTATAATATCCGTTAAGAATGATATTGTCGTTAACTCCGTTATCTTCAAGCTCTATTCCTGTGTATATATTTGTATAAATGCCGGGTGTAATTTCCGTTGTGATAATTTCGGGGGTAGCCGTGCCTGTAAATAAATCTATGTTAGTTATTGCGGAATGAGTAATTGATGTTGGCAACGCTGCACCTGTTAAAGTGCCATCCCAAACAATCTCTCTTACTACACAATTCCCGCTTGTCCAAGTAATAAATGGATGAGTATTGTTTGCTAATCGTACACTATATGTTAATGTTGATATTGAGCAACTCGTATCAAAAGGTATTGTTTCTAATTCTTCTTTTTTACAAGATGTCAGTATTATGCTTAAAATTATTATGACAAGTCCAAATAATTTAAATGTTTTCATTTTTCTATATTTAAGTTCTAAAAGGGAAGAAAATTAAGATTAATTCATAAAACTGTTTAGTAAAGCTGTTTGACAAGAGTGTTTAATGTTTTTTATTATAAACCACAGACAATTCAGTATTTTTTACAATTATAGCCTGCGGTTTAAAATGCTAAATATTAATGTGTAGTTTTTAATATTTTATTTAAAATATGCTTGTGTTGCATCGTCCAGTTTATCAGCTACAATATCAAATATACCGCTATTGTATGATTCGCTGACAATAATTACGCCTTCTACTCTTGTTGCATTATCAAGCTGTGCAGCAGTAATTGTTGAGAACCAAAATGCAGGGCTGAAATCAATTTCTGCAACCGGAGAATCTCCTTTTTTAAATGTATGTGAAGCTGCATTTGCTTCAAAAACTTCACCTGAATTAAACTCAAACCTTATCGGAGTTACAACACCATCGGCATTAGTGTAAGTGCCTTCTGTAATAACAGAGGGGGTGTCATTTTCATCAAATATTTCAATACCCAAATTAACAGATTTGTATTCTCCCATCGGAATTGTAACCAAAATTTCCGGAGTTGCATTACCTGTTATTAAATCGATTGTTGAAATTTGTTCGTGAGTAATTGAGACAGATTCTCCGTCAGTCATATCACCGTCAAAAACGATTTCACATATTGTAACGCTTCCCGATGTCCATTCTAAGCTATTTACGGCTTTCGTAACCGGAGTTGTTGTAGTTGTTCTCATTTTAAACGTAACATCAAGTCCTGCCTCTTTTTTACAACTTGTTATTGTTGTTATTACCACTCCTGCAATTAATATTATTGCAATTAATTTACTGTACTTTTTCATTGTTTAAAACTTTTAGTTAATAATCTAAGGTTTCTTTATTCATATGACGAAGTGAAAACTAAAAAGGTTGGAAAGAGTTTGTTCTTTTACAGTTTGTATCTGAAAACCAGATAAATGCCAATACTTGAGTTCTTGGTCTTATTAAATGTTTTTTTTATTTTTTTGTTTTCCGTAAAAATATTTTTCAAACCATATTCGGCATTTATACCGTAAGCTATAATCATTTTGTCGATTTCTTTCTCTTTACCTATTGCCGCCTTTATACCGTAATCATAGTTGCTGTATTCTTTTTTTACGGAAGCAATTTTATTATTAACATATTTTGTCATAGAAACTAACTGAGAAACATAGAATCCTGCTTTAACCATACTCTTAGGAGAGTTATTATAGTTGTTTTTTATAAAATTATGTTGATATAACAAGGTAAATTTTGAATATTTTAAATCAATTTCTTTATTGTAGTATTTACCTTCATAGTAGGTTTCGTATCGTTGCCTGGTTTCCGAATTTAGGTAAAGCTCTGAGTTTAAGGCGTTTGTTTGGGATAAATTGTAGTTAGCTGTAATGCCGTAGTTATGTGAAAATGTCGCACTTGTACTAATCAAGCTTGTGCTTACAAAACTGTTTCGAGTGTTGTTATTTAACAACCAAGTATTATTATATGAATAAGTAATACCAATTTCGAATCTGTTGTTTTTTTGGGAAACAGTATCACTGCTAAATACAGGTAATATTATACTGTTGATGTCAGGCAGTAATTTTTCATCTGTTGAATCTGAACTGATTATCTGAACATCTTTTATGGCAATGTGTTCTTTTGAAAGTTGCTTTATACTGCCTTCTTTTTGTATAACAGAAATATTAGTTTTTAATTGATTATTTAAAACTGTTTTATAAGAATCATTATTTTTAATAATATTGTTTTTATTATAATTTACTTCAAAATCATTCGAGAATTGTTCCGAATTGCTTGATTCATCAATATTTTGTTTAATATCTTCTTTTTTATCGGCATTTATTATTTCAATATTCTCATTGTTTATCGTTTTGTTGTTAAGATTACCGGATGAAAGCTGATTTTCAATAATTTCGTTCCTTTCGACAGTCGAAATATTTTCGATTTGTAAGTCAGATAAAAAAACATATCCTATTGAGCCAAGTAATAATAAAAGCAAAAATAAAGCTGCAATGCGAGACCATTTATAAATTGCAGTCCTTATCTCTAAGAATCGTTTAATCTTTTTCCAAGTTGTGTAAATATATAATTGTCGGTTAACTCCGTCCCAGATATGTTTTGGGGCAATATTATTTGATTTGTAAAAACTTTCTTTTATTTGTTTGTCTAAATTTATGATATTATCCGGCGTTTCAATATTTTTAGAGATATTGTTCCATAAACCGAAGGGAGCAGAAGTATGTAACTTATCAAAACTTTCTTTTATCTTATTATCTATATGCTTTTTATTAATCATTTAATTTATTTAAAGATTCTTGCAATAAAAATCTTGCACGATTTAGTTGGGACTTAGAAGTTCCGACAGAAATATTTAGCTGTTTAGCTATTTCTTGATGTTTAAACCCCTCTATTGCATATAACTTAAGAACCATTGCTGCTTTTTTCGGTAAATCATTTACCAATTTTACCAATTGCTTTGCATTTATAATTTCTAATATATTGTCTACTGAGTGATCTATATAATTTTCATAAACACTTAGGTTTTCTTTAATTCTCTTCTTTTTACGATAATGTTCGAGGGCAGTATTAATAACAATTCTGCGTAACCATGCTTCAAAAGGTCCCTTGAACTTAAATTTATGAAGATTCTTAAACATTTTTATGAAACTGTCTTGCAATATATCTGCCGCTTCATCGTTGTTATCAGAATACGTTAAACACACGGTAAACATTTTATCTGCATATTTGAGATATAACATTTCCTGATATTGGCGCTTATCATTTATCGAATATTCTATCAGTTCTTTTTCTGAAATATCTTCTATGTTCATGCCTGCAATTAATATTTAAAAACAGCTTCTGTTGATTCATCTATGCGATCAACTATTAAATCAAACATTGAATCATTTACACTTTCATTGATTAAGATTGTCATAACCCCGTCTACTTCAACCAAAACCGCATTGTTAAAAAGTGTTTCAGATATAATCTGAAACCAGTGGATAGGATCTAATTTAATTTCTGTACTTACAGGTCTGTCTTCATTTAATATTATTTGGCTATTTCTTGTGTAGTCCTCAGCCGTTATACTAAAATATTCTGATGATTTGAATTCAAATATTATAGGGGTTTCGGCATTTTCAGAATTAGTGTAAATACCGTTAACAACAATGTTATTGTCTCCTAAATCATCAAAGGTTTCAAAGGAAATGTCTATTCTGTTGTAAACTCCTTGCGGTATATCAAAATCAAGTTCAGGAATAATGTTTTCAGGAGAAAAGGGAATACTTAAACCTCCGGGAAAAGACTTTGAAAAGTAGACATCATCCCCTTGTTCTCTTTCACCTTCAAAATCAAAAGCAGCCAAGATAATTGTTCCGCCTGTGAATATAAGGTTTCCGTCAGCACTTTTATTTCTGTTAATATCATAAGTAAAACCCACATCAGTAGGCAATTTTAAATCTTTTTTACATGATGTTATGCTTGAAATAAGAACTCCTAATATCAGTATTAATATATTTTTGTTCATCGTATTTAAATATTATACTTATATGACGCATCAAAGTTACAAAAGGTTGGAAACAAATGTGTTTTTTAGGAAATAAAACTTATTTGTATAAAATTTATTATAAAGAAATAAGTAATTGAATATCTAAAACTTTCATGTAAAACATTTTGAATTATGAAATAAGATTTGTATTTTTGATAAGATTATAAGATTTTTTTAACTAAAACATTATAAGATGTTTAAACGTATTTTAATTTTATCATTTGCTGTTTTATTATGCAGTTCTGTTTATGGTCAGTTCTTGCATTTCGGTGTTAAAACATTTATTACTCCGAAAATTTATATGAAGTTTTTTGAATATGAAGCAACGGACTATGTTTACTATTTCTCAAATGAAAAAAACGAAACTATAAGGTTCAGCGGCTTGGAGGAATCAGAAGCAAATTCAAATAAACCGTATCCGGATATTTATATCAGATATGATGTAAGAAATCATTTATTTTTTCAAGCAGAATTATTCGGTACGTGGTTTACTAATGAGGCAAAATATCTTAACAGTGTTGATTTTCCTGAATATACACAAGTTTTTAACCCTGTTAACGAAAGAGAAAACTTAGGATATAACACCATAAAACTTCAATGGGGTTTTACGGGAAATTCATTATCAATAGGCTATATCTTTTCAAAAACAAAAGCATTACGTCCGTATATTTTTGCGGGAGGCACAGCTTTATATTTAATGAAACTGGAACAAGGTAAGTTTTATGATGATGAACGCCAGCTGAGAAATGATATTATTTTTTCAAATTTAAGCACTTTTAAAAAAACAACTTTATATGCACACGGCGGTTTCGGATTTAAGTACAAAGCACTGTCTTTTGATGTATATTACAGAAACACTATTGCGGATGCCGATATTTATGCAAATAACTATTTTGATTCAGAAGATATAAGCATCAGTAATCGACCTAATTATGATTATTTTGATTCTCTTAATATTTCAATAAGTTTAAATATATTGTCTTTTAACCTTTCAAAAAATCATTTAAAAGAATAAGTTTTTATGTCCTTAATTATATTTTAAATATCAAAAAAAAAAATCATGAAATTTAATAAATATATAAATTACATCTTTCTGCTTATTTCATTTCTGTTTTTATCATCTTGTTATGAGTATCCGGAATTGACAGATATTCAATACGAAGATTACCGAAGAGTTATAGGACCGGAAGGAGGTATAATTAATTTTTATCAAAATTATGAAAATGATTCGATTAAGAACGTTCTGGTAAAAATGGACTTTCCGAAAAATGCACTTGATTCTTTTGTAGTTTTTAATATGTATGAATTTTATGACGAAGCTGTTTTTGTAGATTTAGACTATATGGGAAGATTACAACAAACTAAATTTTTATATTTTGTCCCCTTTTACGAATCATACGGCTATATACAACATACAGAAACAGACAGTTTGATTGACCGACATTTAAGCATCGATTTTAACAGTCCGGTTACAATAAGCTATAACCTTAATTTTTATCAAGTTGATAATGATGCAAAATTATACAGAATAAAAATACCAAGAGTTACAGATACCCTTAATCAAAACGGAGACAATTATAATGAATGGGGACAATTAGATAATGTTTGGGTAAACTGGAATTTGCAGGGTTATCCTGACGGATACGACAATCTTGATTTAACATACTTAATAAACGGTCGTTGGACAAGTAATTATATTTGGGGTTCCGGACCGCTGAGCCTTGATAATTGGGAAGAATTTGCTCCCGATGCTTTTCAATATGATTCTGTCGGTAAAATTGTTTCATTTGACATTTATAATACCGACTATATGTATGTAATGGCTAAAGATTATCAATTTTAACTTATAATATTCAATTATGAATTTCCCAAAACTTATAATTCTGCCTTTCATTATTATTACATTAAATATTAACGCTCAACACTTAAGTGTTCAAACAGGTCATTCTTCTACAATCTTAGATTTAGAATACAGTCCCGACGGAAATATTCTTGCATCATCCGGAATGGATAATAAAGTGATTTTATGGGATTTAAGATCATACAGGCAAATGAATATTTTGAGCGGACACAACAGTCCGGTAAGTTGTATTGTATTTCACCCGAAAGAGCATATAATCGCAACTGCAAGTGATGACAAAACAGTAAAGCTATGGGAATATCCGTCAGGAAAATTATTAAAAACCTATGATTTTTTTACAAAAGAAGTTAAGTCTGTTGACTTTAAAGATGACGGAACAGAATTAGCTTGCGGCTCTGACTCAATATATATAATTAATTTAAAAAGAGACTCTTACTACACAATTAACAAAAAAGCAAAGAGATATTTCAGCACTGTTGCATACAGCGGCTTAAACAGATATTTAGCTTTCGGAGGAAAAAAAGAGCCTAAGGTTTACTTATACAGCTTTCAAAAATTTAAAATTGTAAAGAAAATAAAAACACATTCAAATGAAGTTCTGATAGATGATGATGCAAAATTTCTTTATTCGGCAGGAAATAACGGAAACATCAAAAGACTTACAATAACTACAAGAGCCGCACACAGAAAATTTAATATTACATCAGAAAGAACATGGTATTCATACTTTTCAATAGCAACATTTGATAAAGATTTATACGCAGCTAATAAAAACGGGCTTATATATGTCTATAACCGAAAAACAGGAAGGCTGAAAACTATTCTGAAAGGACACAACGGACAAGTTAAAGCTGTTACCGTCAGTCCCGGAGGCAAATATTTAGCAAGTGCCGGTGATGATAAACGAATAGTTATTTGGGATATTAAAAACAAAAAAATAGCAAAAACACTTGAAGGCGGTACAGGAAGTATAAATTCAATTTCATTTTCGGAGAACGGAAATAAAATGTTTATTGCTTATGATAATTCTGATTTCAGAATTTGGGATTTAGGAAAAAAAGGAGATATTCAATTCGGCTCATGTCCTTCTCCTAATTTTATAGAAAAAAAATCAAGGAAAAATTATTTTGTATCGAATACTACGCAATATCTGAATAACGGAAAATTATTAATAAAAGCTAAACTTAAAAAATCAGATAAAAAAACAGATAACTTCTTAGCTTCTAACGATAACCTGCTTATTTACAACAGTAAAACAAAAAGCAAACCAATTTTGCTTAAAAGCCCAAAAAATACAGATTATCAATCTGTATTAATTGCCGACAGTTCTAATATAATAATTTTCGATAACAGAAGTACACATTCACAAAAATATTCGTTGCTGAACCATGAAAAAATCAGAGAACGTGAACAAGTTTTTTCAACCAATGTTTATAAATATAATATTGGTAATATTACAAAAGATTCTAAAATAAAAATTTCTGCCAAAATAAGAAAAAACGGTTTTAAAATAAAAGGAGATATATATTTTAAAGCAATAAGTGAAGACGGGAACAGCTTATTGGTTCTCATAAAAGAAAGAAAAAACAAATCAAGATGCGAAATATATGATATTAATACCGGCGAAAATAAAGGAACAATTAATTTTAACAAACAATTTATGAGTGCAGGGTTCAGCTCCGGAAACAAATTCGTATATTTTACTGCAAAATCTGACAGTATTCTGTTTTACAAACAATCAAACTTAAAATTCATTTCAAAAATGAAAGGAACAACACCCGTAACATTTATGTTAGAAGACAGGTATTGTTCATATACTGATTTTGAAAAAAATCTGTATCTTACAGACATGATTCAATTTAAAGAAATCTATAAAGTTCCTTCCGATCATATTACAAGTATTTCTTCAATAAAATTTAACTCTGCATATAACTATATTGCAACATCCGGTTATGACGGAATTATAAATTTTTGGAATTTTGATGACGGCAAACATTTAGTTAGTTTGGCTGCATTTAATGAAGATGATTATATGTATGTTACAAAAGATAACTATTATTATTCAACCGTAGGTTCAATGGATTATATTAACTTTATGTTGAATAATAAGCTATATACTTTTGAACAATTTGACGTAAGATATAACAGACCCGACATAGTTTTGTCGAAGATGCCCTACTCTACTGATGCAGAAATAGTTGCATACAATAAAGCTTATAAAAAAAGATTAAAAAAAATGGGGTTCAATACAAATACTCAAGATACTGCTTTTAATATTCCGGAAGTAAGTATTGTTAATATTGACGAAATACCTATTGCTTCACTAAACGAAACATTAACATTGAAAATTAATGCAAAAGACAGCACATATAATTTAAACAGAATAAATATTTGGGTAAACGATGTCCCTGTTTTCGGAATTCACGGAAATGAAATATCTGACAAAAAAATATCTTACTTCACAAAAGATTATGAAATACAACTATCTCCCGGAAATAATAAAATTCAGGTATCTGCTACAAATAATCAAGGATATGAATCCTTAAAAGAAACATTCTATATAAATTATGAACAAGATGAGAAAATTCCCGATTTATATGTTATCTCAATAGGTGTGTCTGAATATGATGCTGATGAATATAATTTAGAATATGCGGCAAAAGATGCCGGAGACTTTGCAGCACTGTTTAAAAAAGAAAAAAAGAAATTTAATAAAATTTATATTACTGAAATTACAAACAAAGAAGCAACAAAAGAGAATATTTTAAAAGTAAAAGAAATTTTAAAAAACTCAGATATTAATGATGTAGTAATTGTTTTTTACGCTGGTCACGGTCTGTTAGACTGGGATATGGATTATTATGTTGCAACAACCGATATCGACTTTATTAATCCTTCCGAAAAAGGCTTAAAATATGATATGCTGGAAAGCTTGCTCAATAATATTCCGGCAAGAAAAAAAATGTTGCTGATTGATGCTTGCCACTCAGGTGAAATTGATAAAGACGAAGACACAGCTGAAGCAAATGTTGTAAATTCAAATGACACAGATGATTCTAAAAGAAGCTCCGAAGAATTAGGCGATAAAAAAATACTAAGCCAAAGTTCGTTTGAGCTTATGAAACACATGTTTGCAGATATCAGAAAAGGAACAGGTTCAACCATTATTTCTTCAGCAGGCGGTTCCGAATATGCTTATGAAAGTGATAAAACTAAAAACGGCATTTTTACTTATATTTTAGTAAGCGGAATAAGCTCAGGAAAAGCCGACTTAAATAAAGACGGAAAAATTATGGTTTCAGAATTAAGAGATTATTTAATGGAAAATGTCAGTAAAATGACCAAAGGGTATCAAAATCCTACATGCAGAAGACAAAATTTAGAATTTGATTTCAGAGTTTGGTAACTTTTTTATCAGTATTAGGGATGAACAATTCGCCGGCACTCGTTTAATTTCAATAAAAAAACATTTATATTTGTATTTTGTTAATTACTGTATAACACCATTATGATAATTAAAGAAACAAGCAACAGTCCTTTTGTAAATATTTCAGTTGATGATTGTATTTTCGAAATTAAAGGCAACTCATATTCTGATAGTTTGGGTGAAATATACAACAAAATAATAAAATGGATTGATGAAGAAATGCCTGAAATTAACTGTCCTATTGATTGCAAATTCAAATTTTATGTGTACAACAGCATTACATATAAGAGCATATTGCTTATAATCAACAAGTTCCACGAACTTAAAGAAAAAGGCAAACAAATTAATGTAATATGGTATTATGATAAAGAAGACGAAGATAATTTAGCAACCGGTAAAGACATTAGTGAATTATTTGATATTCCTGTCCAATTAATCGAAAATAAATAAATTTGGGTTAGTATTTTGTTAACCTTTTGCTTACCTTTTCCTTTATTTTATAATCATAAAAATATTAATATTGTAATTTAAAAAATAATGCTGTTAGAATAAATAAACAGAACTAACTAAAATGATGTATATTAAAGAAACAAAATCAACACCCTTTGTGCAACTTTCAATAGAAGACTGTATCTTTCAAATCAAAGGTTTATCTTTTTCAGATGAAACGGATAGTTTCTATCAACCGATAATGAATTGGATTGAAACAGAATTGCCTAAATTAAATTGTGAATTGAATTGTGAATTTAACTTCTCTGTTTTTAATAGTGTTACCTATAAATATGTACTAAATATGATGGCTAAATTTATGCATTTTAATAAAGAAGGTAAAAATATAAAAGTTACATGGTATTTTGACAAAGATGATGAAGATAACAAAGAAAGTGCAGAAGACATAACAGAATTATTTAATATCCCTTTTGAGCTAAAAGAAATTTCAAAGTAAATAAACACTAAGCATGAGTAAAATATTAATTAATTGGGACGAATATTATTCAGTAGGATACGACTTAATAGATGAGCAACATAAAAAATTAGTCGATATGATAAATGAACTATATTCTTCATTTATTTTAGGAGAAGCACAAGAAAAAGCTCAGGTTATTGTTGAAGAAATGATAAAATACACAGATTATCACTTTAAAACAGAAGAAAATTTCTTTGACGAATATAATTATCCGGAAACGCAAGAACACAAAAATATTCATGCATCATTTGTTAATAAAGCCGTTGAACTTAAAGAAGGTCTTGAAAGCGGGCAAATTACTGTTTCATACGATATCATGAACTTTTTAAGACAATGGTTAATAGACCACATATTAAAAGAAGATAAAAAATTCGCTAAGTTTTTCTCAGAAAAAGGAATTAAATTAGAACTGTAATAATTGTTAAACAACAGAATTATTATATTACACAATACATAAAAGATAAAAATATTTAAATATACATTATGGAAGAAAAAAAAGTATTAATAAGATGGAACTCGACCTATGAATTAGGTCATAAAGAAATTGATGAACAGCACATGAAATTAGTTGATATTATTAACGATTTTTATAATGCATTTGCAACAGCTCAAGCCCATGAAAAAATCGGAGGCATTATAGGTGAGCTTGTAAATTACACCGTATTTCATTTTACTGCAGAAGAAGAAATATTCAAAAACTCAACATATCCTGAAACAGAGCAACACATTAAAACGCACAAAGAATTTGTTGATAAATTAAAAAAATATCACCAAGAAGTTAAAGACGGAAATATGACAACTACTTATGATCTGATGACCTTCTTGCGAGATTGGTTGCTTGAGCATATAATGGGAACTGACAAAAATTATTTACCACACATTAAAACTCAATAACTATGTCAGAAAATCTTATTAATTGGAACGATTCATATTCTGTCGGAAACTCAGAAATGGATGAACAACATAAAAAACTGATAGAAATTATCAATAAACTGTTCAAATCATTCAAAGAAGGAAATGCACAAAGTATTTTATCCGACATTTTAACTGAAATGATTGATTATGCTAATTTTCATCTTAATTCAGAAGAAAAATTACTTTTTAAATACAATTACCCTGAAAAAGAAGACCATGAAGCTTTGCATCAAGAGTTCAGAAACAAAACAGATGAATTAAAATCAATTCTTCATAAAAAAGATGAAGGAACTCATTATAAACTTATTGAATATTTAAAAAATTGGTGGACAAATCACATTCTCGTCGAAGACATGAAGTACTCTGATTTTTTAGCAGGTAAATCATAATAATAATTAAATACTAACCTCTTAAAGATTAAATACTATGAAATTGTGTTTAATCTTTTCTTTTAAAAAAATATTATGAGTAAAATTCTTATTAAATGGGACAAATCATATTCTCTCGGAATTGATTTAATTGACAAACAACATAAAAAGTTAACAGACATAATCAACAAGCTGTTCAGTTCATTTTCAGAAGGAAAAGCAGAAGAACTTATTCCTACAGTAATTAATGAATTAACAGAATACACAATTTATCATTTTAAAACAGAGGAAGAACTTTTCGATAAATATAATTATCCCGGGAAAGAAAATCACGTTTCAGGGCATAACAGTTTCATCGAACAAGTTAATAATTGGAAAATAAAGTTAAAAAATAATGATGAAAATGTTCATTACGAATGCATCAGCTATCTCAAATCTTGGCTTATTGAGCATATTCAAGGTTCTGATGTTTCATACAGCAATTTTTTCAAAGAAAATAATATAAAGATATAAAAATTTCGTCTTTTTTAATACCATAAAAAATCAGACACTATTTAAAACATACAGATGACAGACAAAATAACATCTTTTTTTAAAAGTTCATTTTTTACCGAAGGTAATAATATTTATTATTTAGGAATAATTGTAGGAATACTTATATTGTTTTTTATAATTATCTCATTATTAGTAAATAAAAAGAAGAACAGGAAAATTAAAAAGGCACTCTTAATTGCTGAAAATGAAAAAACAGAAGCAGAAAATGCTAAAAAAAAGCTGGAAGAATCTACTGAACTAATTCGTTCACAAGCAGCTTTAGCAAATATTTTAAGAAATGTTACTGGAACAGAAAGAAGTTTAGAGCAGTTTCTGCAAGATGCCCTCGAAAAACTTTTATCATTACCTTGGTTAAGTGTTCTTTCAAAAGGTTCAATTTTTCTTAAAAATAATGAAGGAAATCTGGATATGATTGCAGAAAAAGGGCTCGGAGAAGTTGCCGAAAGATGTAAACTTATAAAACCCGGAGAATGCCTGTGCGGACTTGCATTATCAGAAAAGAAAATGCAATACTGCAATCACATTAATTCAGAACATACAATAACATTTAAAAATATGCAGGAACACGGGCATTATAACCTTCCCGTTATAATGAATGATGAAGTTCTCGGAGTTTTAAATATTTATACTGAACACAATCACAATAAAACAGATTTTGAAGTAAAATTCTTAGAAACAGTCTGTGATACTCTTGCTTCTGTAATAAACAGAAAAAAAACACAAGCCGAAATATTAAAAGCTAAAAATGAATTAGCTCTCCAAATGAAGGAACTTGAGGAGAAGAACAAGGCAATTAGAAAATACTCAGTTCAATTAGAACAGCAAAGAAGTGAACGAGAAAGCTTAAATCAAATGATTTTAGCCCAAAAGAAAAAAGTTGAAGAAAAAAATAAACAATCCGAAGAGTATGCAAAACAGCTTGAAAATCAGTCGAAAGAGCAAGAAAAACTTAATCAACAACTTTTTGCTCAAAAGTTAGAAGTTGAACAGCGAAATGTTGAAGCAAAGCTTTATGCCGAAAAATTAGAAAAGCAAGCAAAAGAGCAAGAGGCGCTTAATCAAAAGTTATTTGCTCAGAGCTTAGAGGTTGAACAAAGAAATTCAGAAACTCAACAATATGCCAAAGAACTTGAAGAAAAAGCAAAAGAACAAGAAGCATTAAATCAAAAATTATTTGCTCAAAAACTGGAAGTTGAACAAAGAAATTCAGAAATTCAACAATATGCCGAAAAGATTGAAAAAAGTAATAAAGAACAAGAAGCATTAAATCAAAAATTATTTGCCCAAAAATTAGAAGTTGAACAAAGAAATTCAGAAGCAAAACAATACGCAGAACAACTTGAAAAACAAACAAAAGAGCAAGAAGCACTAAATCAAAAATTATTCGCTCAAAAACTGGAAGTTGAGCAAAGAAACATAGAAGTTGAACAATATTTAAAACAAATTGAAGAGCAGAAGAAAGAACAAGATAAACTAAATCAAAAACTATTTGCCCAAACTTTAGAAGTTGATCAAAGGCGTATTGAAATTGAACGGTACTCAAAAGAAGTTGAAATTTTAAAAGAAAAATCGGAAAGTTCATTAAAACAATTAAGTGATTCTATTAACTATTCAAAATACATTCAAGACTCACTTTTTCCTACTGATGAAACTATGAATGAGTTAATTAGGGGAGAATTTTTCATATATTACAAACCGAAAGAAACAATCGGAGGCGATTTTTATTATGCAAATAAAATTAATGACTATTTAATATTAGGTGTTGCTGATTGCACAGGGCACGGTGTTCCCGGAGCATTAATTACAATGTTGGGTATTACTTTTTTAGATGATATTATTGACAGAAATACGGCAGAAAATACCGGTGAAGGTTTAATGGAATTAAGAGAAAGAATAAAACGAACATTTAAGTCATACGGGAAAAGTATAAAAAATAAAAACGGATTAGACATTGCATTATGTGCAATCAACCTAAAAACTAATGTTATGCAATTTTCAGGTGCTTTCAGTCCCATGTTTATTTTCCGAAATGAAGAGTTAATTGAATATAAAGCAACAAGAAACCCTATAGGTTATTATCCTGTTGAAAAAGAATTTGAAACAAAAGAAATTAAACTTCAAAAAGATGACGTAATCTATTTATTTTCTGACGGTTATCCCGACCAGCTCGGTGGTGAACACGAAAGGAAGTTTTCAAAAAGGCAATTTAAGGAGTTACTGTTTGAAATTCATAAATACCCGATGTCGAAACAAAAAATATTTGTTGAAAAAATAATGCAAAAATGGATGGGAAATCAACCGCAAGTTGATGATATAACTTTAATGGGAATCAAATGGGAAAATGATATTGAAAATTCGGATTTTATTGAAATCGGATAAAAAATAGTCTTATACAATACGATTAATAAGGTATTGTTCCCATTTATTTATTAGCTCTTTAAAGTTTTTCGGAAGTTCGGCTTCAAATATAACTCGCTCATTTGTTACGGGATGGTTAAATTCCAATGAAGCTGCATGAAGTGCTTGTGCCGGCATAATTTTAAAGCAATTCTGAACAAATTGCTTGTATTTTGTATAACGAGTCCCTCTTAAAATTTCTGCACCGCCGTATTCAACATCGCCGAAAATAGGATGACCTAAATATTTCATGTGTGCACGAATTTGATGCGTTCTGCCTGTTTCAAGAACACATTCTGTCAAACTTACATAACTTAAATCTTTTATAACTTTGTAATGTGTAACAGCATGTTTTCCGAATTCTCCGCCGGGAAATACATTCATTTTTTTTCTGTCCTTTAAACTTCTTCCGATATGCCCTGTTATTGTTCCTTCTTGCTGTTTCGGAGCTCCCCAAACCATTGCAATATATTTCTTTTCGGGAATACGATTATAAAACTGCTTTGAAATTTCGGATAAAGTTTGGTCATCTTTTGCAATAACCATAACACCGGATGTATTTTTGTCTAATCTGTGAACTAAGCCTGCTCTTATTTCTCCTGTTTTAAACATCGGCAAATCTTTTAAATAATACATTAGTGCATTAACCAATGTCCCCGACTCGTTACCGTATGCCGGATGCACAACCAAACCCACAGGTTTATTTATGATTAAAAAATATTCATCTTCAAATATTATTTCAATAGGAATATTTTCAGGAATAATTTCTATTTTTTCAGGTTTATAAAAAGTCATTAACTGAATAATATCTCCCGGCTTAACTTTATAATTTGACTTAACCTCAGTATCATTTACAATTAAATATCCTTGTTCCGCAGCTTTTTGAATCTTAGTTCTTGATATATTCTCAATTCTGTCAACTAAAAATTTATCAATCCTTAACGGTTTCTGACCTTTATCCGCAATAAATTTATAGAGTTCGTATTTTTTTTCCTTATTTTCTTCCATAATTTATTTGCTCAAATCAATATCAGATGAATACTGCCAAATTCCTTTATCAAAAAATAAGGCATCAAATGTTAAATCAGGTCCGTAATATTCATATTGCCCTTTAAGCTCTTGCTTTGAGGGAGATAAATGATCCCATACAATTCGTTTGTTTTTTTCGTCATAAGTTAATTGCATACTTACACGCTCTCCGTATTTGAAAATTAACCTCGGAATTAACTGTCCATTATAATTAATTATATTTTTTCCGAAAACAGGTATTTCATCATCCTCCAAATATAATGTTTCAATTATTTTTTTATTGATTAAATCATTATTGCCGTCCCATGCTAATAAAACATAATGTCTTTTCCGTTTATATTTCACAGTAATAATTTTATAATATAAAGCCCCGTACCAATTTTCAGAATAAATCTTTTTATTTTTTAAATCATCATCAGAAATATTGTTATCAATAATCTTTTCAACTGCATATTTTCCTCTGTTTACATTAAAGTACTTAATAAAACCGAAATATTGCATATCTTTATTTGATAATTGCATTGCCCATGTTAAAATATAAATATATCCGTCATCAGATTTAATAACAGACAGATTTTTTATATCTTTTAAATCTCTTATTAAATCTTTTTTTTCTTCTGCATAGTCTTGTAATTCATTTATAATTGATTCATTAACAGCTAATTTTACAGAATCACTTTTTGCAAAGAATAACTTATCAAATAATACCTCTATCTTTATTAACTCTTCATCTTTCTCTTGTGAGTAAGAATTAAAACATCCTGTAATTACAAAAAAAAGAGCTAAGTAAATCTTTAAATAAGTTCTCATTTTAAATTTATTTTTACTCATAACGAAATAAATTATACCTTTCGTGTGTTTTTCTAAATAACGCCTTGTAACAAAACCTACATATTAAGCGTTTTAACTTTGAAAATATGCAAATTTAAATAAAGTTTGTTAACAAATAGTTATTTGCAATACTTCTTAAATAAAAGTGGTTTCTTCATTTTACAAAAAATAGTTTTTTCATTAGAAGCAATTTTATAAATTTGGTGTTCTAAAAAAGTTAAAAAAATAAATTGAAAAAGATTATTATTATTATTAGTTTTCTGATTGTAACATTTTATTCATTTTCACAACTGAACAGAATTGTTGAAATTACAGGACAGGTTATTTCGGAGAAAGACAATTCTCCGATTCATTATGCTACTGTAATAAACCTAAAAAAAGGAAAAAGAACACCTTGTGATTCTCTCGGTTATTTTCATGTAACAATGCTTTCCGATGATATTTTGCGAATTAATGCTCTCGGTTTTGAAAAACAATACTTTTCACTGAACGATTCTGATATTAATTCTTCAAAAATATATATAATCAAATTAAAAGAAAGAACATATCATATTGCAAATGTCGATATTTATGAAGCAAGATGGAAAGATTTTGAATTTGAATTTTTGCATACAGAAATAGAAAAACAAGAAACAAAAGAAAGAATAGAAAAATGGTTTTACAGTTTAATTGACCCGAAAGAATTAGCTTTGCTGACAGCATCAACGGCAATAGGTATACCCATTAACTACAAAACAAAAAGCGACAAACAAAAAATAAAAGTTAAAGAGCTTGAACTTAAAGAAATAGAAAATAAGATTATTGAAAAAAAATATAACCCCGAATTAGTTTCGGAACTTACCGGCTTAAATAAATCCGAAACTATAAGGTTTATGCGTTTCTGCAACTTTAACAGAAAATTTCTTTTAGAAACAAACGAATATGATTTAATTGTTAAAATTAACCAACAGTTTGACAGATATTTTAAAATAAGGCATCGTTAAAAATATAAAACCAAAGCTTAAAGTTCAATATTCGCAAGCAACTTTTCCTGAAATAATTACAAAATACAGCAAATATCGTATTCTGTAAAGTTATTTAAAGCAATAACTTTACAAAAAATAACTGTATGAAAGTAACGAATATAATTTTTTTTCATATTTTTATACTTTTGATATAAATATTTAACTTAAAATACAACAAAGATGAAAAAAACAACACTTATTTTTTTATTTATACTCTCATTTGCAGCATTCTCATATAGCCAATCAACAGGTTGTGTTTATGGAGATTGTGATAACGGATACGGAAAATATGTTTGGGAAAACGGTGATGAATATATAGGTAATTGGATAAACGGAGAACAAGAAGGAAACGGAACTTTTTCATTTAGTTCCGGGAGTAAATACGTCGGAGAATTTAAAAAAAGCTCTCGCTGGGGAACAGGTACATACACTTGGGCAAGTGGTGAAAAACATACAGGTCAGTGGATGAATGATAATCAACACGGAGAAGGCTCTTACTATAATACAGCAGGAAATGTTACTGTCGGTGTTTGGAAAAACGGAAAATACGAAGGTACTATCGGAGAAGTAACCGGGTGTATTTTCGGAGATTGTGTTGACGGTTTCGGAACTTATGTGTGGACAAACGGTGAAAAATATACCGGTAGTTGGGTTAGTGATAAAAGAAAAGGGCAAGGAACAAATTATTTCTCAAATGGTGAAAGATATGAAGGCGAATGGGCAAATGATTTAAGAAACGGATACGGAACAAATTATTATGTTGACGGAACTACAAAGGCGGGTTTATGGGAAAACGACCGATATACCGGAACAGGTTCAAACAGCTACGGTTGTATTTCGGGAGATTGTAGTAACGGATATGGAATTTACACGTGGGAATCAGGCGAAAGATACGAAGGGTATTGGAAATATGATAATTCTGATAATATAGGAAAAAGATACGGATACGGTACGAATTATTTCTCAAACGGTTCAAAATATATCGGTAACTGGATATACGATAAAAAAGACGGATACGGAACTTATTATTATCATCCGGAATCTAAATACAAAAGTTATATCGGCGATTACGTAATGGGAAAAATGACCGGAAACGGAACTTTTGAATACAGAAGCGGGCAAAAATATGTCGGAGAATTAAAAGATAACTACTTCCACGGAGAAGGAACAATGTACTATGCTGACGGAACTTCTGAAACAGGAGTATGGGAATATGATAAACTGGTAAGAAAAAGTAATATAAGCAGAACAGGATGTATCTCCGGAAATTGCAACTCAGGATTCGGAACTTATGTTTTGGAAAGCGGAGATAAATACATAGGAACATTCAGTAACGGAACATACAGCGGCAGAGGAACATATACTTTTGCTACAGGTGAAACTTATGAAGGCGAGTTTGCAAAAGGAACATATCACGGACAAGGAACATTTACTTTTACAACAGGAAGAAAATATGTAGGAGGATGGGCAAACGGAGCATACAATGGCATAGGAACAATGTTTTATCCTGACGGAACAACTGAGTCCGGTTTATGGGAAAACAACAAATATAAAGGCTCAGGACAAAAAAACATTTCTGTTCCTGAAATATCATGGATAACACCCGAATATTCCTCAACTTCAACAGATCAAAAGAGCATTAACGCAAAAGTTTGTATTAAATCAAAAGGCGAACTTGAAAATGTACAGTTTTATGTTAACGGAAATATTAAAGTAAACAATGCAACAAGAGGCTATACAGTTGTTAATGCTAACTGCGACTATACAATCGAACGTAGCATACCATTAGAAGAAGGAACAAATACTATAACAGTTAAAGTAACAAATACAGCCGGTGAAGTTACTTCTGATGCAAGAATAATTAAAATGAAATCAAAAGTTGTTACAACTGACCAAAAACGTTTAGCATTGGTTATAGGAAACGGTGATTATACTATGTCGCCTCTTAAAAACCCTACAAATGATGCAAAAGTAATTGCTGAGGAACTTAGAAATTTAGGATTTGAGGTTATGAGTTACACAAACTTAAGCCAAAATGAAATGAAAACAAAAATAAGAGAATTCGGTAACAAGTTGGCATCTCAAAAAGGTGTAGGTTTATTTTATTATGCAGGTCACGGATTACAATTAAACGGTGAAAATTATATTGTACCAACAAGTGCAGTAATTAATAAAGAGCAAGATGTTGAACTTGAATCTGTTAACCTTAAAAGAGTTCTGGGTGAAATGGATTATGCAGGAAATGATTTAAATATTGTTATTCTTGATGCTTGCAGAAATAATCCGTTTGCAAGAAGTTTCAGGTCAGGAGGAGGTAACGGCTATGCTTCTGTTAATGCCCCGAAAGGAACTTATATTGCATTTGCAACTGCTCCGGGTTCAGTTGCTTCCGACGGAGCCGGCGATAACGGATTATATACGCAAGAACTCGTAAAAGCCCTAAGGCAACCCGGGTTAAAAATTGAAGACGTTTTCAAACAAGTTAGGGGCAGTGTTTATAAAATATCAAACGAACAACAATTAACTTGGGAAAATTCGTCAATTTTCGGAGATTTTTATTTTAAAAAATAAACCCATTATGTGAATCTTGTATATTGCTACAAATCACATTATTACCAACTTTGAGAGATGAAAATTGAAAACTATTATATTGAAATAATAGAAACATTAGCCGTTATTATCATATTATTTGTAGTAAAAACTTTAATATCTTTTTTATTGGCTAAGATTTTCAAAAAATTAAACCTTAAAAAACTCAGGTTTAAAACTATTAAAAAAAGTATTAATATATTATTGTTCCTGTTAACGACAATAATTATTTTTCTTATTTGGGGAATAGACCAAGGTGAGTTAGTTCTTTTCGTTTCTTCATTATTGACAATACTTGGTATTGCTTTGTTTGCACAATGGTCTATATTATCAAACATTACAGCAAGTGTAATCTTATTTGTAAACCATCCCGCCAGGATTGGCGACAAAATAGAAATCTTAGATAAAGAAGCCCCTTTAAAGGGAGAAATTATGGATATCGGGATCTTTTTTATAATTATTAAAACCGAGGACAATGAGAAAGTAACAATACCAACTTCTTTAATTTTGCAAAAAAGTATTAAAATATTATCACAGAAAGCATAAAATAATAATTCTTTTATGAAAAATACATTTAAAAACATTCACATGAAAAAAATATTTCTAAGTATAATCAGTATATTATTTCTTTTTAATTTAGGTGTTTCACAAGACTTCGGAACAGGTCTGAACTTTAATGATGCACAATACGAAACAGTAAAGAAAAAAGCAGTTCTTACAAGAAGTCTTTACTCAACACTTCCCGAATCATATTCATTAAAAAAATATACTCCCATACCTAAAAGTCAAGGACAATACGGAACATGTGTAGGTTGGTCAACAGCTTATGCCGGAATGACAATACTTGAGTCAATAAGTAAAAACAGAACAGACAAAGTATCATCAACATCAAATACTTTTTCACCAGGCTTTGTGTATAAACAAATAAAAACACCAACAGATACTTATTGTAAATTAGGCTCATCATTAAAAGATGCTTTAGACATTATGAAAACAAAAGGGGTATGTAAATATACCGATATGAGTGAAATAAATTGCCCCACATATATTTCTCCGACAGTATTTTCAAAAGCATCAGCTTATAAAATAACGGATTATGCAAAAATCTTCGGAATGTTTGATTCAAAAGACTTTAAAATCAAAGCAGTTAAAAAAAGTTTATCTGAAAATAATCCTGTTATTATCGGTATGAATACACCAAAATCATTCAATTCTGCAAAAGATGTTTGGAATCCGACCGAAAGCAGCAGTTTAACATACGGAGGTCATGCTATGTGTGTAATAGGATATGACGACAATAAAAGCGGCGGAGCTTTCGAAGTTATGAACAGTTGGGGAACAAAATGGGGAAATGAAGGTTATATCTGGATTCCGTATAACGATTTTCATGATTTTGTAAAATATGCCTATGAAATGATTAAATTCAAATCAATAAAAAAAGATGAAAGCTACAATTTTTCGGGAAGTGTTAAATTTGTTAAATCTGACGGAACAACAAGTGTTGCTACACATTCTGACGGAATATATAAAATAAACAAAGCTTACCGTTCCGGTACAAAATTCAGATTATACCTTTCTAACTCAGAACCTGCATTTGTTTACGCTTTCGGATTTGACGCAACAGGAAAAACATTTACTATCTTTCCGCATAAACCCGGAATCTCTCCCGCATTGAATTATGCCAACAATAGGGTAGCAATCCCTGATGAAGATCATTATATTCAAACAGATAATACAACAGGAAAAGATTATTTATGTGTTCTGTATTCTAAAAAAAGATTGAATATTGAAGATATTAAAAGGCAAATTGAACAAAAAACAGGTTCTTTTACCATCAGGTTAAATTCTGTTTTGCAAGACAAACTTGTTAATAAGGCAAATATATCATTTCATCAGGGAAATATATCATTTGATGTAAAAAACAGTAAAAAAAGCGTTGTTGCACTAATAACAGAAACTGAACACATTAAGTAAGCATAAAATAATCAATGATTTAACATAATTACAAAAAAGCTGTTTAAAGTACAAATGTTTTATTTTTAAAATAAATATTTGTACTTTTGTTAATTGAATATTTGATTATTAAGTCTTACAATGAATTTATCCCTTCAAGGAAAAAAAAACAATTTAGCTTTCAATTTATTTGAAAGTATGCAAGGAAGTACTATGGAGTACACCTACAGGGGAAGTTTTACAACAAAAATAACAGATACTATACTTTCTTTAACAGAATCTAACCTACAAAATGATAATGTAGAAAAAAAGATCAGAAAAAGAGTATTTTTTATTATTGTTGAAGGTTTACAAAACATTACAAGACACCAAAGTTCTGATGATTGTGATGAGCTTGTCGGATATCCGGGCTTATTTGTTGTGCAATATAAACTTGACGGATACTATATTACAACCGGTAACTTAATCAGAACTTCACATAAGAAAATAATTCAAAAACAAATAGATAAAATTAATCAACTTAACAAAGAAGAGCTGAAAAAATATTCACTGGAAATCTTAGATGAAGGAGAATTTTCAGACAAAGGCGGTGCAGGGCTGGGATTAATTGAAATAGCAAGAAAATCAGGAACAAAATTAATATATGAGTTTGAAAAAGTTAATGATGATTTCTCTTTTTTTTACATGCACACAAAAATTATAGATACGGGGATTGAATCAGATACAGAAGATAAAACTTCCATAAAACAAATTATTGAAAGACATAAAATACTTGAGGAACAAAACATACTTCTAAACTTTATTGGTGCATTTACACAAGAAACCTTGGTAAACTTGCTTTCGATAACTGAATATCAACTACAAGGAACCGTTATTTTAAAAATGAAAGTTTTTAACTTAATGGTTGAAATTCTCCAAAACATTGTTAACCATGCAGACGAATATGTATTAAACGGTGTTAAAGGAAAACATGCAATTTTCTATATAAGAGAAACAGATGATAAGTTAGTTTTTACTTCAGGAAACTATATCCTTAACTCTAAGATAGAGGAATTCAATAAACGATTATATCGTGTAAATAACTCAACAGAAGAACAACTTTCAGAAGCTTATAATGAAACATTACTTAATTTTGATAATGAATCAGATGAAAACCCCGGACTAGGCTTGCTTGATATTAAAATGAAAAGCAAAACTCCGTTCATATTTGATTTTTACGAAATTGACAAAACATTTTCATTTTTCACATTAAAAATTCACATAAACAAAATGAAAGACGGATTGGAACAATACATTATTCAAGAAGAAGACGATACTCCTGAAATGTTTCTTGACCCTAAAGACGGAACAATCAGGTTTAAAGGAAAATCAATACCCGAAAATGCAGTAAGTTTCTACAAACCTGTTATAGACTGGTTAAATATTTATAAAGACAAACCTGCAAACCATACTAAAGTATCATTTGAGTTTGACTATTACAATACAGCTACTGACAGGCAGTTAGTTAAAATACTTTTAATATTGGAAGAGATTTCAAAAAATAACAAAGTTAATGTACTGTGGTATTACAATACAGGTGATATTTCCATGCTTAATGACGGTAAAAAATTTAAAGAACTTATTGACTTAGATGTTGAAATTATTGAACTTGTTGATGAAGATTTTGATGAAGAATAATTAAGTCTTTTACTAACTTAACAGTTGTCAACATGCATAGATATTTCACTGATTTTAAAGTTGAAATAGCTGATGTTCAATTTAAATTCAAAGAATTTACATACCCAAAAACAGCAGTTATTAAATTCTTTTCTTCGGAAAATAAATTAATTTCAGAAGAAAAGTTAGGTTATGCCGATATTGATTTTATTAAATCATATATTGAAAAAAACAGCGAATTACGTTTGGACTACTGTTTTGTAGAAAATTACAATTTAGATTTTCTTAAATCACAAATTCACGGACAAAAAATAATACTGTCAAATTTCTCAGCATCAAATACTTTTTTTAACAGCCCCGGCTCAGATATCGATTTTTCAGGTATCCTTTTTGAAAGCAAAAATGTTGATTTTAACAATACGTGTTTTAACTGTAAAAACTTAAATTTCTCCGAATCTAGTTTTTTTGCCGAAACTGTTGATTTCAGTAATACAGCCTTTAAATGTGAAACTGTTAACTTTTCCAAAACATCTTTTTCCGAAGGAGACGTAAGCTTTAAAAATGCCTTATTTTCCGAAGGAATAAAAGATTTCAGACGAATTGAATTTCAAAACGGAAAAGTGATTTTTATTAATGTCGATTTTAATGACGGTGACGTTATGTTCACGGATACAAGTTTTAATTCGGGAGCAAACTCTTTTAAAGTTGCACAATTCGGAAAAGGAAGAGTTGATTTTACAAGTGTAAAATTCGGAAAAGATGAAACATCGTTTGACAAAACAATATTCGGAAACGGAGATGTTTCTTTCAGATCAGCTGATTTTCAAAACGGGAAAGTCAGTTTTACAAGTGCAGAATTCGGAAAAGGAAAAAAATCTTTTATCAATACCAATTTCGGAGATGCAAATATTTACTTTAAAAATGCAAATTTCGGAGACGGAACAACATCTTTCAGATTAGCAGTTTTCGGACACGGTATAGTTGACTTCCATTTTTGTGAATTCGGAAACGGAACAATTCAATTTGACAGAACAAAATTTATTAACGGCGGAATCAACTTAAAAGCAGCAAATTTCGGAGACGGAAAAGTCAGCTTTTATAAAACTTATTTCGGAGACGGTGATATTAATTTTGAAGGCTGCACATTATCAGGTGAATTACTTATTAAAGATTCCGTATTCGGAAAAGGCGAATTTAACTTCAAAGAAGCAAACTTTGCCGATGCTGATGTCGAAATTATTAATGTTGATTTCGGAATCGGTAAAATTTCATTTAATAAATCAACTTTCAGAACTTTATCACTCAGAGGCTCCCAGTTAGATAACTATTTTGACCTGCAAATATCAAAATGTGAAATGCTTGACCTTTCTCATACCGTAGTAAAAGATATTGTCGATATTAATCCTCCTGACTTTGACCCTGAAATTAAAGCAATAGATTTTTCGGGAATGAGATTACTCGGAAGAATATACATTGATTGGAGAAGAACAAATTTAAAAGAACTTATTTATAATCAAGAAACAACATATAAAAGTAAAGAAGAACAATTCAGAATACTCAAAGAAAATTACAATCTGACCGGACAATATTCATACGAAGATGAAGCCTATGTAGAATTTAAAAGAACAGAAGCAATAACCCATTTAAAGGAAGACATAAGAAACAAACCGGCTTTAAAATTTGTTGCGTATATTAAATTTGCATTTAAATGGTTGATTTTTGATAAAATGGGCAAATTTGCAACTGATCCCTTACGAGTTTTACTTACTATGTTTATAACCTATCTTCTGTTCACATTTCTTTATGTTTTACTTGGCGAATTTGGTGATATTCATATAGTTTCATCACTTTTTGACCCCGGAGATCCGAGAACATTAACACCGTTGGGCAAAGCATTTTACCATAGTGCAATCACTTTTCTTACAATAGGTTACGGAGATTATTATCCTGACGGAATTGCTCGTTGGTTATCTTCAATAGAAGGCTTTGTCGGATTATTTTTAATGTCTTATTTTACAGTTGCATTTGTTCGTAAAATATTAAGATAGTTTTTTAAATTCTTTAATTTAAATATAAATGAATTCAGAAAGCAAATATTACAACAGAGAGCTCAGTTGGCTGTCATTTAATCAATTAGTTCTAGAGCAAATTCAAGACAGATCTTTGCCCATTTTTGAGCGTATTAAGTTTTTAGCCATTTATTCTTCAAATTTAGATGAATTTTACAGAGTAAGAGTTGCATACCACAGAAGTTTAACAGATTTATCTTCAAAAAACAGAAAAGCGTTAGATTATAATCCTGAAAAAGTATTAGAAAGCATAAAAAAAGAAGTATTTAAACAACAAGTTCAATACGAAAAAGAATTTTATACTCAAATAATACCTGAACTTGAAAAAATAGGAATAACTATATTTGATAATCAGGAACTTGAAGAAATTCACGAAGAATTTATTAAAGAATATTTTTCAAAAGAATTATTTCCGGAAATTCAACCGGTCTTGCTGTCTAGTTCCGGAGCTGTAATGTCTTTTTTAAAAGATAATGTAATCTATCTTGCAATAAAGATGATGCGAAAAAACAGACCTGAACATAAAAGACCGAGATATGCCGTTATTCAAGTTCCCTCAGGAACTTTAGGTCGCTTTATTCAACTTCCTAAATATAAAGGTAATTATTTTTTTATTTTTTTGGAAGATATGATTCGCCAACATCTCACTTCTATTTTTCCGGGTTATGAAATTTTATCTTCCTACAGTATTAAACTGTCAAGAAATGCAGATTTAATGATCGAAGATGAATTCTCAGGAAATTTATTAGGCAAACTTCGCAAAAGTTTAAAACAAAGAAAAACAGGATTTCCCGCCAGATTCTCTTTCGACCGAGCAATACCTGAAAGTTTACTGGATGTTTTAAAATTAGCTTTTAATTTAACGGAAAAAGATTTTGTTCCCGTAGGTAAATATTTGAATTTCAGTGATTTTTTCACTTTCAGTAATCCGTTATCGCCAAAATATGAATTAGATTCATTAAAATCGCTAAAACACCCTGTTCTTGAGAAATATGATTCAATACTTGATGCTGTTGATGAAAATGATCTTTTGCTTCATTTTCCCTACCATACTTACGATTATGTTTTAAGATTCTTCAGCGAAGCAGCTGTTGATCCTGACGTAATTGAAATTAAAACTACCCAGTATCGGGTTGCAACAAATTCAGCAATCGTTAATGCATTAATTGCTGCCGCCGGTAACGGTAAAGATGTAACAGTATTCGTTGAAGTTAAAGCTCGGTTTGATGAAGAAACAAACTTCAAATTTGCAGACAGAATGAAAGCTGCAGGAATAAATGTAATTGCAGGAATTCCCGGATTAAAAGTTCATGTAAAAGCTGCATTAGTAATAAGAAAACAATCAAAAAAGAAAAATAACAACAGAGCATACGCATTTTTAAGTACCGGAAACTTTAATGAAAAAACAGCAACACAATACTCCGACGAAGGCTATTTTACTTCTGACAAAGCAATTATTAAAGATTTGAGAAAACTTTTCCTTTATTTAGAAACTCCTCTTGATAATTTTAATTTCAAAAAAATACTTGTCCCCAGATTTAATATGCTTGAAGCGTTTAAAGAGAAAATTAACAGGGAAATTAAGAACTCAAAAGAAGGAAAAAAAGCATATCTAATATTTAAAATGAATGGCTTAGGAGATAAGGAAATTATTGATATGCTTTACGATGCTTCATCTGAAAATGTCAATATAGATTTAATTGTCAGGGGAATATGCAAATTAAGACCGGGTATGCCTTACAGTAAAAACATTAAAATAACAAGAATAGTTGACCGTTTTCTTGAACATTCCAGAATATATGCTTTTTATAACAGCGGAAATTGGGAAGTATACATTTCATCATCAGATTTGCTTACCAGAAATTTAAGAAGACGTGTTGAAGCTCTTATTCCTGTATGTAATAAAGAATTAATAAATGAAATTATTGAGCTGTTACAAATTCAGTTAAAAGATAATACAAAAGCAAAATTTTTAGACAATCAAATAAATAATATAAATAAAAAAATAAAGAAAAACAGCCCGTTGTACAGAGCTCAGATAGATACATATCTTTATTTGCAAAAAAAGACTTTAATGACAACTTAAATGAGTACGTAAAAAAATTATTTAACTTTTCTGATAAAACCGAGAATTCCTAATGCTGTTAACTCTTTACCAATTACATTATCTTTTTTAAACCTGACAGATACTTTATATACCTCAGATTTATTACATAAAAAGTCAAAATATTTCATGTTTTTCCCGTTAATATAGGTACTTTTTAAAGGAGCAGTTTCCGGGACAGAATCACTGTAAAGCTTCATTACGATATCTCTTTGAGAATCACAACATATAGCAAATCTGTATTCAGTACCATTCATTAAATAAACTTCCCATTCTTTTCCGTTAGGATCTTCTTTAGTTTTGCGTTTTTCTTGCGAGATATCAAAATCATTTAAAAATATAATACTGTCTCCGAAAAATTGGGCACATTTAAATACTCTGTTCCTTTCATCAAACTGTCCGAAACCGTCTGAGTAAAAAAACAGTAAACTTATTAATAATATGAAAATCTTTTTTTTCAAAAATCCAGGCTAATTTAACATAACTAATTAATGTTATAAATTATTATGCAAAACAATAAAATATATTCTGAAAAACAAACAACCATATAGTTTACATTTGTAACTATACAGTAAAGACCGTCGAATATGTTAAAAATACAATATTTAAAACTACGCATAATAATCTTAATATCTGCACTATACTTAAACAGTATAAAGGAATAATTCAGCTATAAAGCATTATTTGCTTATAATCTACATTAAATTAATAACATATAACACTTAAACAATTATTAATCAGTTATTTTTATAGTTTATATCATGTAATTAATCAATATGTAAATTACCGGCATCTTTTGCTGTATGGTTATATTTAATCCATCCGGAACAAGTCACTACCTATATAAACAAGTTACATACATAATCTGAATAGACTTAATAGCGACTAATATAGGCATTGCAGCGTAGTTACAGCTGTCACACACGGCAATACATGTGTAAACATACCAAAAATTAACATTCGTAACTCTTCCGTGCAGCTGTTTACATCACTAATGTCAGAAAATTGTTTGTAGTATAGAAAAAATATTATATATTCGTATTACATTACTATATTATGTACTTTCAGGTGTGTTTACGGTTGTAACATATCCTTTTGGTTTTGTTTATATTATCATTGATTACACTTGTAACTTATGAAAAACCGTATTAAATTGATAATTGAGAATGAAGATATCTCTTACAGTAAATTTGCCGATTTATTAGGTGTCGAGCGTTCCGGAATTTCACATATTATTAATGGTCGAAATAAACCGAGTTTAGAGATTGTTCAAAAAATACTGGAAACTTTCAGCTATATTAATACAGACTGGCTCCTATTCGGTAAAGGGAGCATGAAAAATACAAAATATACAGAAATACAGGGAGACTTATTTTCTAAAAAAGATGATAAAGCGGTTGAAACTGAGAATGTTAAGCAAAAAAAAGAGAAAATTAACTCAATTTCTGAGAAAATCATTGATGACAGTATGAAAAAAGAAAAAATAATGCCTTCTCCGAAAGATAATTCACAAGAGAAAATAATTAAAAAAATAGTAATCTTATATTCTGATAAAACATTTATTGAATATTTGCCGGAATAATTTTTTCTTAATTATCTTTTAAACTGCCGAAATTAATTCTAAAAAGTTTATTTTTGATTTTTAATCAATTATATATTATTGGAAAAACAAGTTGCAAAATATATTAATTCACAGAACCTATTCTCAAGAAAAGATAAAATTCTTATTGCATTGAGCGGCGGATGCGATTCTGTTGCTCTTACTCATTTATTAGAAAAATTAAATTATAAAATTACACTTGCACATTGCAACTTCAACTTACGTGCACACGAATCTGATACAGATGAATTGTTTGTTAAAAAATTAGCCGAAAAATTAAAAATTCAACTATTCACAAAAAGCTTTGAAACTAAAGAATTTGCCGACAGTAATAACTTCTCGATCGAAGAAGCAGCAAGAATATTACGCTATAATTGGTTTGAAGAAATTCGCCTAAAAGAAAGCCTTGATTATATTGCCACAGCCCATCATTTAGATGATAAAATTGAAACTTTTTTTATAAATCTGATTGCAGGAACGGGTATTAAAGGCATCCGCAGCATTAAAGAAAAAAATAATAAAATTGTAAGACCTCTCCTTTTTGCGAAAAAAAATGAAATTGAATTGTGGTGTAAGAAAAACTCAATTGAATACAGAACCGATAAAAGTAATTATGATACCAAGTTCATTCGCAATAAATTAAGACACAAAGTTATACCGATAATAAAAGAAATAAACCCCTCTTTTTCGGATACTATGCTGAAAAACTTTGATATTTTCTCAGAGTTTGAAAAAATTTATAATAATTATGTCCATAATGCTGCAAACAAAATAATCTCTTATCGTAATAATCTCATTTTTTTAAACATAGAGCAGCTTAAAAGAGAAGATGCCCCCATAAGCTCATTATTTGAAATATTAACTGCTTACGGCTTTAATTCCGCACAAACAATTAATATTTTTAAGCATATAGATACCATGCAAAGCGGAAAAATATTTATTTCAGAAAGTTATAGGCTCATTAAAGACAGAGCACATCTAATAATTAAAAAGAATACAAAAAATAACAATACAGAATACCAAATTAATTCAGTAAAAAAACACATTAGCTCTCCCCTCCCCTTAAAGATTGATATACAGCCAAATACTCCTCAATTTAATATCTTAAAAGAAAAAAACATTGCATATTTTGATGCAGATAAAGTTAAATTTCCGCTTATCCTCAGAAATAAAAAAAAAGGAGATTACTTTTATCCTTTCGGTATGAAAGGTAAGAAGCCCCTAAGTGACTATTTTACTGATATTAAATTAAATATATTTGAAAAGGAAGAATGTTACTTATTAGTTTCCGGTAAAGATATTTTATGGATTATAGGTTACAGAACAGATGACAGATATAAAATTACCGAAAAAACAAAAAGAGTTTTAATAATCAAACAAGGGTAGTTTAATAATCTCATCAGTTGTTTTCCCGGCATCTACAATGTATTCAGCCTGTAAATAATACAACTCTCTTATTTTTAGTGTATCATTCAAATATTTAAAGATTTCTTTATCTGTTTTATCTTTAAGCAAAGGTCTGGTTATATTATCTGCTTTTATTCTGTGCATCAAAGTTTGAACAGAAGCTCTTAAATAAATAGTTATACCGCTATTTTTCATTAGATTAATACTGTCAAAATAACACGGCATTCCGCCTCCTGTTGCTAAAATAAAGTTATCATTTTTAATAATTTCTTTTAGTGCCGAATATTCAAATTCTCTGAATCTGTTTTCGTTGAATTTTCTAAATATTTCTTCTATAGTAAGATTATACTTTTGCTCTATATAGTAGTCAGAATCAATAAATTGCAAACCTTTAAGCCTAGCAATTCTTGATGCAATTGTTGATTTACCGCTTCCCGGCATACCTGTCAAAATTATTCTCATTTTTTTCAAAAAAAGAAACCCGCAAGAGTTAATATCTCACGGGTTAATATAATTATTATTAAGAAAACTTTTTTATTTTTGAATAAAAACTTTATCTGTTCTTATTTTTCCGTCTTTTGTTTTTAATTTAACAAAATAAGTTCCGCTTGCTCCGGGAACATTAACAATATTATAAGCCCCCGTTAAGTTTTGGTCAATAACTGTTCTGCCTAACATATCAAATATTTTTACGTTTGCATCAATTAAATTGTATGAACTCAATGTAATATAAACATTGTTTTCGCTTGACCAAACATTTACAGAGGTTTCTAAATCTGCATTTGGCTGTTCATCATCATTAATCCCGCTGCTTTGAGGACCGCCGAATAAGAAAAATCGGTCTCTGTATTCACCTTTTTGAGCAGAAAATGTATATTCAGTATCAGCTAAATCTGTAACAACAGTTTCAAATATTCCTGAAGCTTCATTATATACTTTTGTATCATATAAAAGCATGGTTCCTCCGAAATTAACATCATTTATTTCATTTGCTCGAATAATGTATTGTCCGTCAGCTTTCACAACAAGTCCGATAGGCACAATAATATCTTCGGAAAGTGCATCTGTAGGTAATGTATTAAATGAAAGAGGAATCTCTTGCCCGTCAAACATTACTGAATAAATTTGAGGTAAACCCTCTGTTTGAGCATAAAATTTATAAGAATCAAAATTATTGTCAAAATTACTGTTTGCACTATCAAAAAAACGAACAATTGTTTCATCAGTCTTTCCGTTAAATTCTACTTGCAACCTTACAAAATTAAATTCATAAGATTCTGTTCCTTTATACATTGAAAGTGAATTATGTACTCTTGCCGAAGCCGGGATACTAAAAGTCGGGGCAGCTGTTGCTTTTACAAAAAATGACTGCGTTGAAGGTATAGTACCATTTAACGTACTGTTCAAAGTTTGCCCGGTAAATTGATATGAAGAACCGCTTCCGCCGTTGTAATATACATAATTTCCTAAATCACCGTCCCACATATATGCACAATCATTAATATTAGTAGTTCCTAAGTGTATTGCATCCCAATTTAATGCCGAAGAGTAAGGGTTCCCTACTAAATTCCAACCGTCATAATAATCAGAATTTCCGTCATTTGCAGTAAACAGCATTGTAGGAACATAAGATGCATTATTGTTTAAATCAGACGGATTTGTTGAAGTAAAAACTGCATTTATATCTCCCTCATTATAAACAATATACCCTGTTCTGTTGTTATCCTCAGTATTAATAGTCACAGGAACTCCGACTGTTGCCTGAACTTGTTCCCAAGCTTGCCAAAAACCAAAGCTGCCTCCGTAATCATAATTTGAATATGCAATGTCAACAGGGTTCGTAGGCTCATCATAAGCTTCGTTATAAGTGTAGAAGTTAGGATTAAAATTTCCGGAAAAAGTATTCTCTGTAAAAATATCACTTTGCTGACCTATAATCGGGCTTGAAACATATTGCCATTGTCCGTTTACTTTAAAATAACGCTCAACGGTTATATCTCCGGTTCCGGTAATGCTTCCCACACCCGTAGCTGTTATTAAAGAACCGGAAGGAGTTTTGTCAACAGGAGATTTTAAAGTAAGAGCACCGTTAATATTTAAAACACCGTTTATAGTTGCGGCACTGCCTGCGACTAAATCTGTATTTGAACCCAGATTGACTGTAACTGCTTCAAAATCAACAAAATTTGACATGTCAGCAGCATTTGTTGTTATTGTTTGTGTTCCTGTTCCGTTAAAAACAACTGTTCCGTCTGTATCTCTGTTAATAAATACATTATTTGCGGCATTGTTTGTAAAATTTCCGTCAACATATAATGTTCCGTCAAGATCAATACTACCGTCAGTTGTATTTGTTTGATTCAAATAGTTTCCGTTTTGAATGACAAAATGTGTTCCTGTTGTTATTGTAATTACGGCTCCGTCATTAGTAATGCCCTGTGCAGACATGCCTAAACTGAAAGCGGAAATCATAAAAATTGTTAATAGATGTTTTGTTTTCATAATTATTTGTTTAGATATCCACAAAATTAAAAATTTCACTAAATATAAGCAATCTATTTTTAATTGTCAAGTTTTTTTGACGGATGACCACTTATTATTGACTATTTCTTATTAAAATTTTGTTTAATTTTATATTTTGACTCAATATAATTATTTTTTTCAACCTTAATATACTTTGGTATTTCTCCAAATTTAAGTTCCGTTCCGTTCCACATAATTTCAGTCGGCGGATTTTGTTTATCCAGAATATCTCTGTAAACACCTCCAAAATTATTATCAAATTCAGAATCAATAACAGCTTTATCCAACACAATATTCTCATAACCTTTTCTGGTTGCTATTGCAATCCAATTAAACGTTGCATCAGATTTTCCGTTATTATTTTCAACCACTTCAAATCCTGTTGATTTTGTTGAAGCTATATATATCCCTTGTGTTGTACTTGTAGGTGTTACGGTTATATATATCGGCTCTTTTTCGGAAACTAATGAAACAATATTTTTATCAAAATTGACAATTGATTTTCCGTTAATCAATTCTCCTTTACCTTTCAATATAATATCAACTGTTTCAGAAACAGGAACATACGTTGCTGTCCTCGTTCCGCTTTTATTATCATTTAATTGTACAATAATATTATTTGAATACTGAATACCGTCAATATAAGCTGCATACTCAGTTCCTGAAATATGCACTCCGTATATACTGCCTTTTAATAAACCTCCGTATAAATCTCCTTTAGAAACCAATCCTATTCCAAAATTATTTCCTTTGAATGCCCCTCCGGAACTACTATATACCCCGACCCAAGAACCGTTTCCGTAAACACCGATTCCTGTACCGGTTGAAGAACCGACACCTACAACGCCGTAAGAATCTTGGTTTCCGCCGAAAGCTTGAATATATCCGCCGTTAGTAACACCCACATTTCCGGGACATGACGAAGTAGATAAAGTCATTAAAGCTCTTTGATAAACAGCTGAGGACGGATCTACGGTATTATCTAATTGATAATATCCTCCGGAAGGGTTATAAACACTCGATGTGTTATCCACCTGATTAAAAGATGCAATCCAAACATCAGAATAATTTATTGATGCAGCAACAGTAGCATTAGTGGTTGTTCTGAAAAAACCTGCTGTTCTGTTTGCGTCCTCAACCCAGCCATAAACTGCTGTTCCGTTTAGAGTTAAACCGGTTCCGGAATCATAAGTTCCGTCAAACCCAAGATAACCGTATGTTTGATTGCCTAAAACATCAGAAAAACCCACAACGGCAGCTGTCGGATCTGTAACATTTGTTGTTCTGCCGTATAAACCGTATTGATTCAAACCTCCGTCATAAAAAATACCGTATGTTTGCCCTGAATCATATACTTTAATCATATCATTTCCTTCAGGGTAGATATATGTAGGATCTGCTGCCGGTCTTAACCAATATTCTGTATTACCGGGCACAACCGGAACACTGCCTCCGAAAAGATTTTGCCAATCTGTTCCGTTATAATAATAAAATCCCGGAACGGCTCCGTCGGTTTGATATACTAAAATACCGACAGGCGAACCTGTTAAATCAATTGTTCCGCGCTGAGCTTCCGTCATTCGAGGTATAAGAATACCTGAATTTGTTGAAGTAATATCCAAAATAGCACTTGCATCCGGTGCAGCTCCTGTTGAATTAATACTTACCGCCTGAGCAAATAAATTTGTGTTATTTAATAAGCCGAACACCGCAATAATCATAATTTTACTAAACAGAGAAAGAGTTTTAGATTTCATAATAAAATTTTAGTTAAACATTAAATTTTTAATTAATTTAATTAGTTATTTGGTGTTTGGTGTTTTTGCGGCTGCAAAAATATGTTATAAAACATATCTGCTTTGCAAATATAATATGTTTTTTAAATATGTCCAAATTTATTGAACCCCGGGTCTATAAAACTAACAAAAAAAATTATACCAATTAGTATATATAAATCAATGTCGTTTAGTTAATAATCTGTCATAACCTTTTGTAATTCATAGAATAAGGTTTCTTTTGCCGATGTTTTCGAATGTTTTTCCGATTAGGTCTTACAAGCTCCCGGGTGTTGTAAACAATTTTG